>NZ_JSYD01000065.1:0-48559 GCF_054824005.1 Brevundimonas sp. GN22
AATGGATCAATCCTGCCGAAATCGAGGCCATCGTCGGGGCGCTTCCGGGCGTATCGCTTGCGGCGGTTATCGGACGATCCGACCCCAAATGGGGCGAGCGTCCCATCCTGCTGGTCGAAACTGCGGTGGATGCGGTGTCTGACGATGACGAGCTTTTGGCGGCGCTGCGCGGCCATGTCGCGTCGTGGTGGATACCGGATGCCGTTGTACGCCTAGAAAAAATGCCACTAGCGGCAACCGGCAAGATAGATAAGCTTCGACTGAGAGCAGAGTTCGGTAAGGCGTGATCTCGCGCCAGTAGATCAGCAACCCCCAAGAGTGACCTTTGACCACGACGACCAAGACAAGACGAAAACCGACCAAAGCCGAACAGCGCGCCGAGATGACCGAACAGATCCTCGACGCGGCAGAGGAGCTGTTTTCGCGTCATGGCCTCTACGGTGTCACGCTCAAGGACGTCGCGGGCAAGGTCGGGGTGCACCACACGCTGCTGAACTACTATTTCGAGGACAAGAAGCGCCTGTTTGACGCGGTTTTCGCCCGTCGCGCCACCGTCACAGCCGAGCGCCGTATGACGGCCCTGGCGAACTATGAAGCGGAGGCCGCAGGCAAGCCGACTGTCGAGGGGGCTCTGCGCGCCTTCCTTGATACCGACCTTGATCTGTACATCGAGGGCGGGGAGGGCTGGCGCAACTATGCCGCTCTCGGTGCGCAGGTGGCCAACACGCCCGAATGGGGGGCCGAGATGATGGACCAGCATTTTGATCCGGTGGTTCTGCGCCTGATCAATCTACTGAAACAGGCTCTGCCGGACTGTGCGGAAGAAGACATCTTCTGGGGCTACCACTTCGTCACGGGCGCGCTGATGCTGACGCTGGCGCGGACGGGGCGTATCGACAAGCTTTCGGGGGGCAAGTGCCGCTCGGACGATTTCATCGCCGTCAAAGAGCGGATGGCCAGTTTCATGGCCGCAGGCTTCCTCGATATCTGCGCGAGACGCGCCAAGACCTAATCCGTGGGGACTAGGAGGCCGACGTACCAGCGTTCTCCATCTTCACTCACACAATAATGAATATCTAAAGGGGCGGGACATGTTGCTTCAGGGACGTATTGCCATTGTAACCGGCGCAGGCGGCGGATTGGGTCGTTGCCATGCGCTTTATCTGGCTAGTCAGGGGGCAAAGGTCGTTGTGAACGACCTGACGCTGGCCGCCGCGCAGGCGGTTGCGGACGAAATCGTTGCGGCTGGCGGCGAGGCGATGGCCGCTGCGGGCTCGGTTTCGGACGTGGATCAGGTTCAGGCCATGGTCGACGCAACGATGCAGCAGTGGGGGCGCATCGACATTCTGGTGAACAATGCGGGCATCCTGCGCGACAAGAGCTTCGCCAAGATGACCATGGACGATTTCCGTCTGGTGGTGGACGTGCACCTGATGGGCGCAGCGATCTGCTGCAAGGCAGTATGGGAGATCATGCGGACGCAGAACTATGGCCGCATCGTCATGACGACGTCATCCTCGGGTCTGTACGGCAATTTCGGTCAGGCCAACTACGGGGCGGCCAAGATGGCGCTGGCCGGCTTGATGCAGACGCTAGCCATCGAAGGCGAGAAATACGGCATTCGCGTCAACAGCCTCGCACCGACTGCGGCCACCCAGATGACCAGCGGCGTGCTGTCGGATGACTCGCTCAAGGCTTTGAATCCGGCCTTGGTGAGCCCGGGTCTGCTGGCGCTTGTGCACGACGATGCGCCCACGCGCGCTATCCTGTGCGCCGGTGCAGGTAACTTTGCCACTGCGCACATCACCCTGACCGAGGGGGTCTATCTGGGCGATGATGAACAAGCTGGACAAAAGCTCATTGCCAACTGGGACAAGGCATCGGATCGTAGCCGCGAGCGCGTGCCGGAGTTTGGATTCCAGCAGGCGGCTCAAGAACTGGCTGCGGCGGGTGCCGCCGGCCCTGTCACGGTGCGATAAATCATGAGAAATGCAGTCATCGTTTCAACCGCCCGCACGCCGATTGGCCGTGCCTATCGTGGCGCGTTCAACGACACACCTTCGCCGACGCTGGCGGCCCACGCGCTTCGCGAGGCGGCCAACCGTGCCGGTCTGGAAGGCGGCGAGATCGAAGACGTCCTTCTGGGCTGTGCCATGCCTCAGGGCGTCCAGCACACGATTGCCCGCAATGCGGTTCTGGCCGCCGGCTTCCCCGTAACGGTTGCGGGTATGACGCTGGACCGTCAGTGCGCGTCCGGCCTCATGGCTATTGCCACTGCCGCCAAGCAGATCATCACCGACCAGATGCAGATCGCTATCGGTGGCGGCGTGGAATCCATCTCGCTGGTCCAGACCGCAGAGATGCGCGTCCAGACCGATCCGACAGTGCTTGAGAAGGCACCGGACGCCTACATCTCGATGCTGAATACCGCCGAGATCGTAGCCAAACGCTATGGCATCTCGCGCGAGGAGTGCGACGAGTACGGCCTGCTGTCACAGCAGCGGACCGCTGCGGCCTATGCAGCCGGGGCCTATGCCGACGAGTTGGCACCGATGGCGTCGCGCATGAAGGTCGTGGACAAGGCTACAGGCGAAGTTTCCTACAAGGACGTGACGCTTGACCGTGACGAAGGCTTCCGCCCTGAAACCACTCTGGAAGGACTTCAAGGTCTGCGTGAAGTGATTCCGGGCGGGATCGTGACGGCAGGCAACGCCAGCCAGCTTTCCGATGGCGCTTCGGCCTGTGTGCTAATGGAAGCCAAGGAAGCCGAACGACGCAGTTTGCAGCCCCTCGGTCGCTACGTCGGCATGGCTGTAGCCGGTGTGGGCCCCGAGGAAATGGGCATCGGTCCCATCGCCGCTGTACCACGTCTGTTGGAGCGTCATGGCCTGACGGTCGACGACATCGACCTGTGGGAGCTGAACGAAGCCTTCGCGGTACAGGTACTGTACTGCCAGAAGTATCTCGGCATTCCGATCGACAAGATGAACGTCAATGGTGGCGCGATCTCTATCGGTCACCCGTATGGCATGTCCGGCTCGCGTATGGTGGGCCACGTCCTGTTCGAAGGTCGTCGACGTAAGGCACGTTATGCGGTCGTCACCATGTGCATCGGTGGCGGCATGGGTGCCGCGGGTCTGTTCGAGATCCTCTAGTCCTAAGACTATGAGGGCAGGGGGCGCAGTCGGTTGTCGGCTGCGCCCCTTGTCATGTCTCGGGCCCGCTTCTCAGCTCGCTGAGCCATGCGCTGAGCAGGTCATGGCGGATCGGGCCGTCCGACATGGTGACGCGGCTATCGGGTTTATGCGGCTGCACCTCGGAGGGCGAATAGCCGTACCGATCGCGGAAAATCCGGCTGAAGTGGCTGGATGAGGAAAAGCCGTAGCTTGAGGCGATTTCCCCGATAGAACGGCTTCCGTCTGTTCTTAGGCGAAGGGCTTCGCGCGCGTAATGCAGGCGGCGATCCTGGATATAACGGCCAACGCCTCCGCGGCTGCCTGCGTCGAAGGCCCGATACAGCGTGGCGCGCGAGACCCCGATGGCACTGGCCATCGTGTCGATCTCGATGTCGATTGCGCCGCTAGAGAGCCGCTGCTCGATATATTGAACGGCGGACTGTCGCACGGTTCGCTGGAGGGATGCCTGCTCTTCCGGTGCGAAAGCGCTTTCGACGCCTACTACACGGCCCGTAAGGCTGAGCAACGCCTGAATGGCGGCATCCAGCACATCTGCCGAAAGATGAGGCAGGTCATTGACGATGGCCCGCATGTGAGCCCGTACAAGGCGCGCTCCAGCGACGGACGGTGAAATCGCCGTCCCATGCATTTCCCTAGTGAGAAGTGCGGGTGGAGCCAGATTGCGCGGGATTTTGAGGCTGAGCACGTCAAGCGAGTCCAGACGCGACGCAGCGGGTCTGCCCATGTCACGGATCTGGAGGGCATGGGGTTCGGCCCTCACGGTCCGACCATCGGCATCACCGACGAGCGCGGCGGCATTGATCAGCAGGTTCAAGCCGTCGACGCCTGACCGACGCAACAGGGCTTTATCCCGCGACAGCGTTTGTCGCACCGAGCGACCTTCGCCAATCGCGCCAAATGGGCTCATCACACTGATGGACGTGTTGAAGAAGTTAGCGCGATCTTCGTCGCTTACACCGCTGACGTCATAGATATCGGCCATCCCCAGCACGTAGCGCTCGAAGGCGTCGGGCAGGTCCTGGGCTGATACGTCCCAAGTCATCAACTCTAATCGGGGCACTGGAAACACCTACGGTTACGCTGGAATAGCTGATATCGGCGCAGCAAACCGTCGATACTCGATCCGGCTTTGCAGTAACCGATTTTTGTACCCGGTGCGCGGGTCTATTGTCCCTCAGACTGCAATGTCGTGTGGACAGGCACGCCGTTCTTGATGGCCAGCGTCACAGGCGTGCGCTCGGCCACATCCGCCAGACGCGCCAACTGCGTTTCGTCCAGATCGCCCTGCGGAACCAGAATACGGTCGATGCGCGGGGAGCCGTCCGACCCCTTGTATTCAAGTTTCACATCGAGCGATTGCAGGGGCCAGCCCTTCTTTTCCGCATACATCTTGAGCGTGATCGCCGTGCACGCCCCCAGTGCCGATATCAGCAGGTCGAATGGTGCCGGACCATCATTGGCTCCGCCCAGACGCGATGGTTCGTCTGCAATCAGGACATGTTCCAACTCTGCACCGGACCGTATTTCCGTACGGTAGGGTGTGTTGCCGATTTTGGCGTGGGCGATGGCCATGCGCTGCGTTCCGGGGTTTGGATTGGCTAAGGTTGAGCCCACTGTTACGCCACAGTGTGCCATCCGTTCCAGTGTCGCAGCGTTCGGTCGGGTTTGCCGCTGCGGTGATCCATGCTTACGGGCCGCACGTAATGGATGGGACATTTCGGGAGCAGATCAATGAACTATGTCGTCGCCTTCGTCATAACGCTGGCCGTGTTTGCCGTGATCGACACCACCTGGCTCGGCACTATGGGAGATCGCTTGTACAGGCCGCTGATCGGTTCGATGTTGGCGGACAATTTCCGGTTGGTCCCGGCTATCGTTTTCTACGCCCTATATGCCGCAGGCCTGACGCTGTTTGCGGTCGTGCCGGGGCTGGCCGAAGGAGGGTGGAAGAAGGCGTTGATCTGGGGCGGCCTGTTCGGTTTGTTTGCCTATGGCACCTATGACCTCACCAATCTGGCGACGCTGAAGACGTGGAGCGTGAAGCTGACGGTCATCGACATGGCGTGGGGCATGACCGTCAGTGCCGGCTCGTCCGCTATCGCCTGCGCAATCGCCGGCCGCTTGCTGCGATTGTTCTAGGACGCAGGCGGCCGGGGGAAAAAGCGACTGGTGCGCGCAGCATATCGGTCAAACGCCTCGGGCCGCGTGCGCTGCATATGGGCTTCGACTAAGGGGACCCCCGACACCGAATTCAGCAGCCAATAGATGTACACGGGCGGGATTAATGCCAGCCAACCCCAGTGCCAGTCTCCGCCCATATTGATCGCGAAGATCGGCCAGGCACACCATCCTAGCCATTCAAAGAAGTAGTTCGGATGCCGTGACCACGCCCACAGTCCCGCATCGCAAATCTTACCGTTGTTGGCGGGGTTGGATTTGAAACGCGAAAGCTGTCGATCAGCTGTGCTCTCTCCGACGATTGCGAGGACGAACACCAACGTGGCGGCCACATCCTGTACGCCTAATCCGGGAGCTGGATTGCGAGCTGCGGCTAGTATTCCCAGGACCAGAACGGACGCTGCGCCGGCTTGCAGCATCAAAAAGCCGAACATTTTCGGGCCGAAGCTATCTGCCCATTCCTCGCGCAGGCGGGCGTAGCGAGCATCTTCGCCCTCACTTGCGGCGCGTTGGGCAATATGGGAGCCCAGACGGATACCCCATGCCGCAATGAGCGCGGCGACAAGCCACTGTCGGGGCGACGGATTTCCGCCCCCCAATGGATAAAGGGCGACGAGCACGCCCGCCGCGCCCAGACCGAAAGACCAGAAGGCATCGGCCCAGCCGCCTTGTCCCGTGCGTTGCTGGGTTATGAATGCAGCCGTCATAACGACGGCCAACAGAGCAGCCGCTGCCCCCCAAAGAAGCAGCAGGCCGGTCACAGCTTCACAAACGGCTGCATCAGACGGCCCAACCAGCCGTCCAGCTGGATTTCGCCATCCAGCGCCACGACGCACAGACACGGAATGTCAGACACCACGCGAGGCTGGTGCAGGGTATCTTCGTCCGCCTCTTCAAGATCGCCGACGTCAAAGGTTGCCGTCTCGGTGGCGTATGCCCCTTGCAACACGCACGTCAGTTCTACACCACAGTGGGTGTGACGCGGCGTCGACCGACCCGGATCGATCTTGAGCAGGATCACCCGACAGTTGCCATCACGCGGAGCGTGGACTTCGCGGGCACGAACGCCGGGACCGAGCCATCGCCACGGCCCAAGCGCGTAACGGCGCAAGGGTTCCGGCAGCTCGGGCATGTCGTTGAGGGCAGGGCGAACGTCGCACACACCTGTATCGGTCTCGATGCGGGCCATGGCGTCTGCGAGTGCGCCATTCGACAGGGGAGAGGGCTCACTGTCTTCCAGCAGGCTTCCGCCGACGGACATTAGGGCGTGCACCCATTCATCATTGGCAGGGCGAAGGGCCAGGTGCGCGGCGACGACCACGGCCTCGGGGGCCGAGAGACTTCCGGCTGCATAGGCTAGAAGGCGCTCTTCGGAGGGATTATGTGCGAGGTTCATTGCGATGCCTCCTTCTGGATTTCCAGAAGGGCGCGTAATTTGATTACAGCGTTTCTTATACGGGATTTGACGGTACCGAGCGGCAGGTCGAGCTGCTGCGCGATGGCGGAATGGGGATGGTCGGCGAAATAGGCCAGTTTCAGAATTTCCACCTGATCGGGTTTTAGCTGGGCCAGCGCCTGACGCACGCGGCGTGCTTCATCAGAGGCGACCAGAATATCGTCCGGACGCTCGACGTCCTCGTCGACGAAGGTGATTTCAGGCAACTGTGCTGCGCGTCCGTCGCGGCGCATCATGTCCAGCCTGCGATTGCGGGCAATGGTAAAAATCCACGTCGAGGCGCGGGCCTTCCGCGCGTCGAACAGATCAGCCTTTCGCCAAACCGTTAGCAGGGTGTCCTGTGCGAAGTCTTCGGCAGCGGCGGCGGTCGCACCCGACTTCATCAGCCAAGCCTTCAGGCGGGGCGCGAAATACTGGAACAGGCTGGCAAAGGCCTCGCGATCACGGCGCAGCGCCACAGCTTCGATCAGGCGGTCGTACAAGAGGGGATCCGAGGCGTCGGACTTCATCCCGGAGCTCTTTTTTGAAGGCGTGATGGCGGATAGCTGGTCATGCATACAGCCTAGTACGTTTCCTACAAAACTCTGGATCACCGATGATCCAAGATTACGGCTAAGGCGTAGATGTCGGGACTGCCTCATTGACTACCGCGTACCACTGGAGACTGCATGACATCCCTTCCAGCCCCGACCACCCCGGCCCCGTTGAAGATTGCGGTCGTGGGTTCCGGCATTGCCGCTTTGTCGGCGGGGTGGCTTTTGGCGTCGCGGCATCAGGTCACGATCTACGAAAAGGCAGAGCGTCTTGGCGGGCACACCAACACGGTGATGGCCTCGACGCCGCAAGGAACCGTGCCGGTCGATACAGGCTTCATCTGCTTCAACGACGCGACCTATCCCAACCTGATTGCCCTGTTTGAGCATCTTGGGGTGGAGGCGCGCGAAACAGACATGTCCTTCGCAGTGTCGTTGAACGAGGGCCGGTTTGAATATGCTGCGCCCGGTTTGTTCGCCCAGAAACGCAACGTCATGCGCCCGCGTTTCTGGAAGATGCTGACCGAGATCATGCGCTTTTATCGTCAGGCACCCGTTGATCTTGCTGGCCTGTCCGATCCCGATCTGACGCTGGGCCAGTACCTGAAGGATCGCGGGTTCAGCGAAGCCTTCCGTGATGACCACCTGTTGCCGATGGCAGCGGCGATCTGGTCGTCACCAGCGCATACGCTGATGGACTATCCGGCGAAATCCTTCATCAGGTTCTGCGAAAACCACGGCCTGTTGAAGCTGGTCGGGCGCCCGCTGTGGCGCACGGTGCAAGGCGGCAGCCGCACCTATGTCGAGCACATGGCCCGTTCGCTGTCGGATGTGCGTCTGAACTGCGGGGTGACATCCGTGCGTCGTGTAGACGGCGGCGTCGTGGTTCGCGATAGCCAGGGCGGCATGGACTGGTTCGATCACGTGGTTATCGGCAGTCATGCGGATCAGGCGCTCGCGATGCTGACCGAGCCGACCGCTGAGGAGCGCGACCTGCTGGGAGCCTTCAGTTACAGCCGCAACCTTACGGTGCTGCATACTGACGAAACCCTGATGCCTCACCGCAAAAGAGC
Source organism: Brevundimonas sp. GN22 (assembly GCF_054824005.1). Lineage (NCBI taxonomy): Bacteria > Pseudomonadati > Pseudomonadota > Alphaproteobacteria > Caulobacterales > Caulobacteraceae > Brevundimonas > Brevundimonas sp. GN22. Next base: position 8,438 of record NZ_JSYD01000065.1, read on the forward strand.
GTGGGCAAGCTGGAACTATATCGGTGCCGACGGTGGCCTATGCGTCACCTATTGGATGAACAAACTTCAGGGACTGGAAGGCCAGAACCTGTTCGTCACGCTCAACCCTCCGCGTCCCCCGCGCCCGGATACCTTGCTGCGGAGCGAGGTTTACGAGCATCCGGTATTCAATCCCGCCGCCATCAGTGCCCAGAAGCAACTCTGGAGCTTGCAAGGGCAGGGGGGCGTCTGGTTCTGCGGTGCGCATTTCGGCGCAGGTTTCCACGAAGACGGCATCCAGTCGGGACTGGCTGTTGCAGAACAACTGGGCGGCGTGCGTCGACCGTGGGCCGTCGAGAACGAAAGCGGCCGTATCCACGTGCGGCCCGTGCCCTCTATGGAAAACGCGGCGTGAAGTCGGCGCTGTACATCGGTGGCGTGACCCATAGACGGTTGCGACCCCGCGAACACAGGCTGGCCTATCGCGTGTTTTGGCTGCTGCTGGATTTGTCGGAACTGGACGAGCTTGACCGTCAACTTCTCCTGTTTTCGCGCAACCGGTTCAACCTCCTGTCCTTCCATGACCAGGACCACGCCATAAAGGGCAGGGGTGAGATCAGGGAGCAGCTGGACAACTGGCTGTCACGCGCCGCGATTGATCTCGAGGGTGGAGATATCCGGCTTTTGACGATGCCCCGGGTGCTAGGCTTCGTGTTCAATCCGATCAGCCTTTATTATTGCCATCACGCCGACGGACGCTTGATGGCGATGGCCTATGAGGTGACCAGCACCTTCGGTGTTCGCCATGCCTATGTCATTCCGGTTCCTCATGAAGATCAGGCTCTAGGCGTGATCCGCCAGGGTGCCGCCAAGGCTCTCTATGTCTCGCCCTTCATGGGGATGGAGATGGACTACGTCTTCCGCGGGCACGTCCCCGCAGAACGTTTGGACATGATCATCGACGGGCTTGATGCCGAAGGCGTGCTGATCAACGCCGCCATGTCTGCCAATCGCAGTACCCTGACCGACGGTTCCATCCTGCGAGCGGTGCTGGCCATTCCATTCCTGACGCTCAAGGTCGTAGCGGCCATCCATTGGGAGGCGCTGAAACTATGGGTGAAGCGCATACCGCTCACCCAACAGCCGCCGCCGGCAGCAGACCCTGTTACTGCCCAGAACACCCCTCGCGAAACGCGCCTTCATTGAGGATCAATGCCATGACCACGACACTTGATTCCGGTGTGCTGCCAACGACCGGAGGGTTTTCGGTCTTCAATCTGTTCCTGCGACTGCTGTCGGCAAATTGGACGTGGGGACAATTGACGCTGATCCGTCCGGACGGCGAGAGCCACGTGCTGAACGGGTCGACTGCAGGGCATTCGGCGGTTCTGCATATCCGCAACTATCGCTGTGCCATGCGCGTGCTGAAGAGCGGGGACATCGGTTTTGCCGAGGCCTATGTGGCGGGCGAGTGGGACAGCCCCGACCTGCCGGTCCTGCTCGAGACGTTGGTCAACAACTATGACCACATCCGCCGCCTGTTCGATGGCAATCCGCTGATGAATGTCATCAACCGGATCGGGCACCGCCTGAACCGCAACAGCCGCCGTGGGTCGCGGCGCAACATCCATGCCCATTATGACCTCGGCAACGCCTTCTATTCGGCATGGCTGGACGGTTCGATGACCTATTCATCGGCTCGGTTCGACAGTCCTTCCCAAGATCTGGAGGCGGCGCAGTCGGTGAAATACGCCTCCTTGGTGCGGATGATGGACCTGCGACAGGGCCAGTCGGTGCTTGAGATCGGCTGTGGCTGGGGCGGCTTTGCTGAGTTTGCGGCGCGCGAAGTGCAGGCCAAGGTCACCGGCGTTACCATTTCGCGTGAACAGTATGACTACGCCCGACAGCGCATCTTCGAGGCGGGCCTTGCCGAGCGCGTTGATATCCAACTTTGCGACTATCGCGATGTCCGTGGCCAGTTCGATAGCGTGGCCTCCATCGAGATGTTCGAGGCTGTCGGGCGCGAATACTGGCCGACGTACTTCAACAAGGTACATGATGTCCTGAAACCTGAAGGGCGCGCCGGACTGCAGATCATCACCATTCAGGATGAACTGTTTGAGGAATATGACGCGCGCACCGACTTTATCCAGAAGTACGTCTTCCCCGGCGGATCGCTACCGTCCGAAGGGGTCTTGGCTCCGGTCATCACAGCGGCAGGGCTGAACACTACGGGTGTCGAGCGGTTCGGGCTTGATTACGCCCGCACGCTGTCCGAATGGGCCAAGCGTTTTGATGCGGCGTGGGCTTTAATCTGTCGTGACGGTGGCTTTGACAGCCGGTTCCGCCGACTGTGGCTGTTCTATCTGGCCTATTGCGAAGCCGGCTTCCGGTCGCGCCGGACGGATGTGATCCAGATGGCGCTGAACCGCGCCTGATCAGGTGCGATAGCGGGCGGGCTGGATCGCGTACTTCTTGAGTTTGTCGTAGAGGGTTTTGCGAGGGATCTGTAGCCGGGCCATGGTTTCGGTGATGCTGCCGCCGGTGGCGTCCAGCGTATCGCTGAGGATGCTGGCTTCAAACCGCGCAACCCGCTCGACCAGACCGCCTGTATCCGTTTGCGCAGTTGAGGTCTGTTGTTCCAGTCCCAACGCGAAACGCTGGGCGTAGTGTGATAGTTCGCGGATGTTGCCCGGCCAGTCGTGTTCCATCAGGTGTGCGCGGACGGCGTCGGTGATCTGGGGCAAGTCTCCTTGCGGGCGGCTGGGCACGCGGGCCAGCAGACTGGCGAAAATCAGCGGGATATCCTCTCGCCGCTCCCGCAACGGTGGAACCCGCAGCCGGACGACATTCAGGCGGTAATAGAGGTCCTCACGGACGCGTCCCTCCGCGACGGCCTGTTGCAGATCGCCACTGGCCGACGCCAGAACGCGCAAATCCACATGGCGCGGTTGGTGGGCCCCGATGGGGTGGATCTCCCGCTCTTCCAGCACCCGCAAAAGCTTCACCTGAGCGGGCATGGGCATGGTCTCGACCGCATCAAGGAAGAGCGAGCCGTTGTGCGCCCGCTCGACATGGCCGATGCGGTGGCGGGTTGCCCCTGCAAAGGCTCCCATTTCGTGGCCGAACAACTCGCTTTCGATCAGGCCTTCGGGCAAGGCGCCACAGTTTACCGCTACGAAGGGATGCGGGCGTCGCCGACCGCCGCTGTGCAGGGCGCGCGCGACCGCTTCCTTGCCGGTGCCTGTCTCGCCCTCGATCAGTACGTCCATTCGGGCGTCTGCGATCTGGGCGATGGTGGCCCGCAAGTTTCGGATCGCCGCACTCTCGCCCAGCAGCGGGAGTTCCACGTCGGCAGCGGCCGCAAGAGCCGTCAGGCGGCGGTTGTCTAGCACAAGCGCGCGTTTTTCGAGGGCGCGGTTCAGGCTCTCGAAGAGCCGCTCGAACGCGAAGGGCTTGGTGACAAAGTCATAGGCACCTTCACGCATGGCGGCGACGGCGTCCGCGACATCTTCGTGTCCGGTGATCAGGATTACGGGCAGCGCCGGATCAAGCGTTTGTAGCCGCGTTAGCACCTGACGACCGTCCAAAACAGGCATGCGCAGATCGCTGACCACTACCCCGGCATAGTCGACGCCGATCTCCGCCAGTGCGGCCTCGGCGCGCGCATGGGCGGCGACCTTCAGACCAGCGACCTCCATCCGCTCGGCCAGCGCGGTACGAAAATCGTCGTCGTCCTCGATGAGGGTGACGTGCTCCAATCGGGTGAAACCTGTCGGCGTAGTGTTCATGCTTTTGTGGCACGTTTGAGCGTGATCGAGAAGCGGGCCCCGTTCGGGGTCGGGACGTGGTTCAACTCTCCGCCAAAGCCCGCCACGATGTCGCGACAGATGACGAGCCCTAGCCCCAGTCCGTTTTCCTTGCTGGAGACAAACGGGGTGAACAACTGGCTGGCGACGGCGGGATCGAGGCCCGTGCCATTATCGGTGATCGTCAGGACTACTTTATCGGGCGTTGAAGTCGCGCAAAGCGAGATGGCTGGATCGGCAGCCTGGCCCAAAGCTTCGAGCGCATTCTGGATCAGGTTGACGATGACCTGTTCCAGCCGGAAGCGGTCGCCGACAACCATGGGTGCCTCCGCCGTGTCTCGGTTCAGATGGACGCCGGACTGCCTCAGCGCACCCACCAGCAGCAGCAGCGCCCCGTCGATGGCTTCATTCAGGTCAATCGCGCGCAGTTGCGTCTCTGACTTGCGCGAGAACGCTAACAGCTCATGCGTGATGGCCCCGATACGCGAGGTCAGACCCGATATTCGGTCTAGCGCCGTGACAGCCTTAGCGGGAAGCCCTTGATCCAGATAGGCGGTAGCCGTCTCCGCTTGTGTACGAATGGCGGCGACCGGCTGGTTGATCTCGTGCGCGACGCCAGCGGCGATCTGACCAAGGGCGGCCAGTTTGCTGGCCTGAACCAGTTCGTGTCGCAGAGCTTCACGGCTGGCTTCGGCGCGGATGCGCTCCTCTATTTCCGCATTCAGGGCCTGATTGGCTGTGCTGAGGTCGCGGGTGCGCTCTTCGATCCGGTGTTCAAGCTCAATCCGGTTTTGCTCGGCTGCGCGCTGCTGGGCCACCAAGCGCTGACGTCGACGAAGCGCGGCGGCCGCTATGCCGAAGACCAGCGTGGCTAGAAGTGCCGCCATCACGCGGGCATTGGTTACGCCGGCCTCGACCTGACCGCGCTGGGGCATCAACAGATGGACGGTCCAACCGGGCGACGTCGTGGGAGCGCTGGCATGGACCCAGTTTTGCGCCGTACCATCAACCTGGGCCGAGACTTTGCGGGTTCGGGGGCTGTCGGGTGTGGTGAAGGGCAGGGGCGTCAGGGCGTCCTTCCCCAACGTCTGGTCGGCCAGAGTTAGCTGCCGCATGCGGGCGTCCATCGGGCGAAGTGTATGGAACCGCCACTGTGGCTCGCTGGTGATCAGAACCACGCCGCCAGGATCGACGACGAATGCCGGTTCCCCCGCCTTTTTCCATTCGGCCTCGAGAGCGTCGAACTCGACCTTCACGACTGTGACGCCCAGAACGACTCCTTGGGTGTCGACGACGCGATGAGCGAGAAACAGGCCGGGTTTGCGCGAGACGGTGCCTAGAGCAAAAAACTCCGCATAGCCGGATTTCAAGGCTTGGATGAAGTACGGCCGGAAGCTGTAGTCCGCACCGACGAAGCTGACGGGCGTGTTCCAATTGCTAGCGGCCAAGGTCACGCCATCTGCCGCAACCGTATAGATGGCCGAGGTGCGGGTTTGGTTAGAGAGTGCCTCAAGGCGCTGGTTGAGCGCGGTGGCGCGGTCTCCGGATCGCGTCTTGAGCATGGCGATCACGTCGGGGTCGGTGGCCATGGCCGGTGCTAAAGCGCGGTACTTTTCCATCTCGCTGCGCAGAACCGAGGCGTGCAGAGCCGCCGATGCGTCGGCTTGCCGAGCCAGTTCGGAATAGGCGGCCCTCCGCGCCTGCTCCCCCCACAGCCAGCCTGCGGCCACAGCCACCAGCAGCCACGCTAGAATCATCGCTACCCAGATGTGGCGGGACAGCAAGATGGGCAGGGCAGTGCGCATAAGGGTCATGGACGAACTATGCGAGAATTCGCACAACGACGCCATTTAGATGTGCGAAAATCCGCACAAATATCGGTGATTTGAGTGCTGACCTGAGTTTTTATTGTTTTTTATTAGAGACTTAAGTCTCTGCTTAATACGTTTTGTGGCCGTATAGAGGCCGCTCATAATCGTGGACGAGCGCGGCGCAGACCGCGCCGAGGAAAGTTCGCGAGTCATCGCACCAGGAGGCTACCCGCTTGATCCCCGTCGCGTCAGATCACGTCGCCGTTCGTCGGCCGTTTTACCGCCACCTGTATTTTCAGGTGCTTCTGGCCATCGCGGCCGGTGCCCTGATCGGTCACTTCTGGCCGAACTTCGGCGAGAGCCTGAAGCCACTGGGCGATGCCTTCATCAAATTGGTGAAGATGGTCATCGCTCCAGTGATCTTCCTGACCATCGTGACCGGCATCGCGGGCATGCGGGATCTGGGCAGTGTGGGCCGCGTGGCCGCCAAGGCGTTTGGCTACTTCCTCGTCTTCTCGACACTCGCGCTCATCATTGGCCTGATTACGGCCAATGTGATCCAGCCGGGACGCGGCCTGAACATTGATCCGGCTACCCTGAATGCGGGGGCGGTGGCCCAATATGCGCAAGCCGCGCACGACAGCACGATCACCGGCTTCCTGATCAACATCATCCCAGACACCCTGATCAGCGGCTTTGTGAAGGGCGACATCCTTCAGGTGTTGTTCGTGTCGATCCTGTTCGGCATTGCACTGGCTGTATCGGGTGAGCACGGCAAACCGGTCCTCAGCCTGTTCGAGAACATCAGCGTCGCCGTTTTCAAACTGGTTGCCATTCTCATGAAGGCCGCGCCGATCGGTGCGTTTGGTGCCTTTGCCTTCACCATCGGGGCCTACGGCATCAGGTCGGTCGCCAATCTCGCGGCCCTGATCGGGACCTTCTACCTGACATCCATCCTGTTCGTGGTGGTGATCCTAGGTCTGGTCGGTTTGGTCAATGGATTCAACATCTTCAAGCTGATCCGCTACCTAAAGGAAGAACTTCTTCTGGTTTTGGGCACGTCGTCGTCGGAAGCGGCCCTGCCCAGCCTGATGCAGAAGATGGAACGCGCAGGTGCCGAAAAGTCGGTGGTCGGCCTGGTTGTCCCGACGGGCTATTCATTCAATCTGGACGGCACCAACATCTACATGACCATGGCGGCCCTGTTCATCGCTCAGGCGCTGAACATCGATCTCAGCCTCGGTGACCAGATCGCGCTTCTGCTGGTGGCGATGCTGTCGTCCAAGGGGGCAGCGGGCATCACGGGTGCAGGCTTCATCACTCTGGCTGCGACGTTGTCGGTGGTGCCCAGTGTTCCGGTGGCCGGCATGGCGCTGATCCTCGGCATCGACCGCTTCATGAGCGAGTGCCGCGCACTAACCAACTTCATCGGCAATGCGGTCGCGATCATCGTCGTCGCCCGCTGGGAAAAGCGCCTGGATCAGGACGCACTGACCGCCGCGCTCAACGGACAACCGCAACCTTTGGCCGCCCAGCCCGATCCGGCGGCTGGCCCGGGGGATGATCTGGCGCTGACGGACGACTGATCGCGCCCACAACACAGAACAAATGGACCGCCCGAAAAGGGCGGCATGGGAGAGGAAAATGAAGATTCAATCGAAGATGCTGCTGCTGACCACGGCGTCGGCTGTTCTGATGGCCGGAGCCAGCCACGCGCAGGAAGCCGAGCCCACCAAGGTGGAAGACATCGTTGTTGTGGGCACCAACATCCGCGGTGCCCGCACGACAGCAGCCTTGCCAGTGGTGGTGGCTGACCGCGAGCAGATCGAGGCGACGGGCGCGACGACGGGCGACGAGCTGCTGCGTACCATTCCGCAGATGGGCGATGTGCTGTTTGACAGCGCCAACAACCCGCAGACCTCGAACTCGGCGCGCGGCGATGTGAACTCGGTGAACCTGCGCTCGCTGGGCGTTGGCAACACTCTCGTGCTGCTGAATGGACGTCGTCTGGTCCAGCACCCGACCAGTCAGGGCACGTCTGATACAGGCACGGTTCCGGTGCTCAGCTATAACTCCAACGCGCTTCCGGTCTCGGGGCTGGAGCGGATGGAAGTCCTGCTGGATGGCGCGGCGGCCATCTATGGTGCCGACGCCGTCGCAGGCGTGGTGAATACCGTTCTGCGCAACAACATCGACGGCGTGACCGTCAGCGCCCGTTACGGTGGTGCCGAGGGCACGCAGATGCGCGACCTCGAAGCCAATATCTTCGCGGGCAAAAACTATGATCGCGGCAACATCTCGCTGTTTGCCAACTATGCCTCGCGTACGGCGCTGTGGGCGTCGGATCAAGACTTCACCAACACTGACGACCTGCGCGGCCTGTTCGCAGACTATCCGGACTTTGCTGGCGTTCAGGCGCTGGACGGGCGCTCGTCGCATACGCCGTGGGCACGTCTGTCGGTGGGTAGCCGAGCAGTTATTCGCTCGGACGGTGTGGCGCTGACCAACTCGGCGGGTGCCTTCCGCTATCAGCCGACCAGCTTTGGCTGTGGTCTGAATGTGGGCGGAGACGTGTGTATCTCCAGTGGCAACCACAACTTCAACACCACCAACCGGGAGATGCGCTACGACACGCGTCACGAGACGACGGTGCGTCCCTCGGTCGAGCGTTACAACGTCTTCGCTACAGGCCGCTACGAGTTCGAGAACGGCTTCGAGGCCTTCGGTGAAGTCGGCTTCTATGGCGCGCACAGCCGCGCGGTCCAGCCACCGGTCGTCAACCTGAACCAGATCTGGATTCCGGCCAGCAACTATTTCAACCCGTTCGGCCCGACACGCTTTGCCGATGGCACGCTGAACCCGAACCGCTTGCCGGGTCTGACCAATGTTCCGGCGGCAGGTCTTCCGGTGCTGATGACCAACTACCGCTTTGTCGACACCGGCATGCAGGTGGTAAAAGTCGATAACTATCAGGCCCGACTGCTGGGTGGCCTGCGCGGTGAATGGCGCGGCTTCGACTGGGAAACGGCGCTGGTCTATTCCGAGGCCGAGGCCGAGGACATCTCGCCCAACATCAACATGACGGCTTTGCAGCGCCAGTTGGCCCTGTCGACGCCGGACGCCTACAACCCGTTCAACGGCGGTTGCGTGGCAACCACCAGCTTCGGTGATTGCACGCCCAGTTCGCAGGCCGCCATCGACGCCATCGTGTTCGACATGCGCCGTGTCTCGCGCACCACTCTGGCCATGGCCGACTTCAAGCTATCGCGCGGTGACATTTACAACCTGCCTGCAGGTCCGGTGGGTATGGCCTTTGGCCTCGAAGCCCGCCGCGAGACGCAAGCCGACGACCGTGATGAAAACCTCGACGGTACCTTCACCTTCGTCGACATGGTGACGGGCGCAACCAACCTGTCCAACGTTTCCGCCGTCAGCCCCAACCCAGACACCAAGGGCAGCCGCGAGGTCTTCTCCACCTATGTGGAGTTCGCCGTTCCAGTCGTCTCGCCAGAGATGAATATCCCACTGGTCTATCAGCTGGATGTGCAGTTGGCGGGTCGTTACGAGCACTATTCGGACTTCGGCTCGGTCGCCAAGCCCAAGATCGCGGCGGCTTGGGATGTGATCCCCGGCGTGCGCGTTCGCGGGTCCTATTCCGAAGGTTTCCGCGCGCCGAACCTCGAACAGACCAACGCCACCCAGTATGCGCGTCTGGCCAGCGGCGTGGACTATGTGCGCTGTGAGGCCGATCTACGTGCCGGCCGTATCGCCAACTTCGCGGCCTGTTCGCAGAACACCTCGGGGGCGTCCTTGCTGGTCGCTGGTAACCCCGATCTGGAGCCGGAAGAGAGCACCAACAGCTCCTATGGTCTAGTCCTGCAACCGAGCTTCATTCCGGAACAGTTCGGCCAGTTCACCTTCACCATCGACAAGTGGAAGATCGAGCAAGAGAAGATCGTCGGACTGCTGGGCGCACAAACCGCGCTGGCGCTCGACTATTTGAACCGTGTGAACGGCGGCTCAAACGAACTGGTGAACCGCCGCGCCGCAACGCCGGAAGACATCTTGCTGTTCGAAGGCACCGGCCTGACGCCCGTGGGTGAAGTCGTTTCGATCAACGACCGCTTCATCAACCTTCAGCCGCAAACCGTCAGCGGCCTGGATCTGGGCATGAACTGGTCTCTGCGCCGGACCAAGTACGGCACCTTCATTGTCAACGTGAATGCCAGCAAGCTGGACGAGTTCACGCGTGATCCGGGCGAAATCGTCAATGCACTGTTTGCCGCGCGCGAGGCGGGTACCATCAATGCGGGAACGACCCTGCCGGACTCGGCGCAACTTATCGGCCAGAATGGCCGCCCGGAATGGCGCGTGAACGCCAGCCTGACGTGGCGCAAGGGTCCGTGGCGGGCGGGTGTCTCCAGTCAGTTCGTCGACGGCTTCGTTCAGCCCGATCTGCTGGGCACCTCGACCAATCCATGGGAAGTCGACAGCCGCCAGACCGTCAACGCCTATGTCGACTACGAATTCCCCGCCGAGACCCGCGTCCGGTTGGGCGTGCGTGATCTGACCGATCAAGGCCCGCCGCTGGCCGATGGTGGCTATCGCGGTGCTGTTCACAGCCCGTGGGGTCGTTACTGGTACGTCAGCGCGACCAAGTCGTTCTGATCGATCAGAGAGGAAGCAGTATGAACCGCCTTTGCGCAACTGCACTTTCGGGCATCATGATGCTGGCGGCGGCTCCGGCTATCGCCCAGCAGGCGGGGGACAGCACCCCCGCCGCCGCAACCTGCCCGGACTATCTGCCGAGCGGAACGCGATGCTTCAAAGGGCAGGGGCCTAAGGGCGGCTATTACTGGACCGCTATTCCTGCGGACTGGAACGGCTCGCTGGTGGTTCATGCCCACGGTGGGCCGCGCACCGCCACGCCTCAAGCCGACGATCCGCTGGAGGACCTTGAGCGGTTCTCCATGACGGTGCGCGAAGGCTATGCATGGACGGGCTCGACCTATCGCCGCGGCGGCTATGGCGTGCGCATGGCCGCCGAGGACACCAATGACGTGCGTCAGGTGTTCTGGGACGCCTTCGGGCGCCCCAAGCGCACCATCCTGCATGGACAAAGCTGGGGCGGAAACGTCGCGGCCAAGGCGGCGGAACTGTATGCTCGCGATGCCGAGGGGCAGGTTGTCTGGGACGGCGTCGTGCTGAGCAGCGGCGTGCTGGCAGGCGGTACGAAAGCCTACACTTTCCGCGCCGATTTGCGAGCGGTGTATCAGTACTATTGCCAGAACCATCCGGCGGCGAACGAGCCTCAATATCCGCTGTGGCAGGGGCTGGGCGAGGACAATCGACTGACCCGCGCCCAGTTGGAAGATCGGGTAAAGACCTGCACCGGCGTTGGCTTGCCCGAGGCCCGGCGCACGGCCGAGCAAAAGAGCAAACTTGCCAATATCCTGAACGTGGTGGGTATCAGCGAGAACCAGTTGGTGGGCCACCTCGCGTGGGGGACCTTCCTGTTCCGCGATCTGGTGCAGCGCCGTCTGGACGGCTTGAACCCGTTTGACAACAGCCAGACTGTGTATGCGGGCTCTGACGACGATCAGGCTTTGAACGCAGGTGTTCAGAGGTTCTCGGCAGACCCTGCGGCGGTTGCGCGTCTGGCCTATGACGCGGACCTGTCGGGGATGATCGTGGCACCGACCGTGACCATCCACGGCAAATACGATCCGACGGCCTTCGTCTGGCATCAGGCGGCCTATCGTGATCGCGTCGAGGCTGCGGGACGTGGTGATCTGTTGGTGCAGACCTACACCGACGAAAGCGCCCATAGCCTGTTGAGCGCGCCGCAGTATGTGGCGGTGTTTCAGGCCTTGAGCGCATGGCTGGACGGTGGGGCCAAACCCACGCCGGAAAGTATCGCAGCGAGCTGTGAGCTTGCTTCTCCGCGCTATCGCAAACCCTGTCGCTTCGATACGGATTACCGACCCGAAGTGCCTAACCCCTAAGAAAAAGGCCGGACGTTTAATGCGTCCGGCCTTTTGATTTAGCGGCGACCGCTCGTTGACAGGTGATTGCCGAGGAACAGGCTGTTGATGAGCAGTCGCTCGGTCCCCAGCCAGTATTTGCGGTGCGCCGGGTCATCCGCGAAAAGCACGACGTTGCCGGAGCCAACCGGATTGACCTGAGCCCAGACCGTGCCGGATGCCGCTTTGCGCAGGCTCTCGGGCAGATAGCCGTTCACCTGCGGATTGGCGTCGATATGGATGACGTTGGCGAAGGGGTCGGCAACCGGAGTGAGGGTGACGTCAGTCTCCTTGTTCACGAACAAGTCGCGGCGCGTCAGACCGAAGGCCAGCGGGTGACTGATGTCCGCATCAGCAGACAGGGCATTGCCCGAGGTGCGCTGCTCACCCTGAACCGACTGGCGGTCGGCATAGTCACGGCGGTCGGGCGCGGAGCGTTCGCGTTCCTCACGCTCGGCTTGTGGTGCAAGACCATTGGCCTGCGCCCAGCGGGCGGCGGTACCAAACGCCACAAGCGAACCTCCACGGCGGACCCATGCCTTCAAGGCATCGATGGCTGGCTGGCCGAGGTTTTCGTAGCGCCCCCCCGACAGGACGATGCTGTCATAGTTGTCGAGCGAGACGCGACCCAACTGTTGTGGGTCAAGGCGGGTTGCGGGGTATTTGAGCCGCTCACTGAGGGCAAACCACGTCGAGCCGATCTCGGTCGCATTGACACCTTCGCCCGCCACCAGGGCGATGCGTGGTGCGCGAACGATCTTCACATTGTCGCTGCCCAGATCGACGCCCGACACGCTTTGTCCGGTCGACAGAGCGTGGGCGACGACGCCGGCATCGCGGGAAGCTTTGTCGACGGCCTGACGCAATGCGGCGGCATCGAGGGACTGACCGTTGGCGGTGATGACCAGAGAGCCGCGCTGGAACTCGGTCTGGCCGCCTTGGGTACGGCTGGTGAAAGGCTCGAACGCACTGCGGACGCGCACGCCTTGTTGTAGCAGTGACGACAGAACCTGCGGCGCATTCAGGTCGCGCCAGTCGATGGCATAGGCATAGGCGTTGTCAGGCCCGCTGATGCCGCCACGGGCGGCGGGCAGGGCCGTAACCGCGCCACCATAAGCGGGCACACGGCGAAGGCCTGACGAGCCCAGATTATAGGCCAGCGCCACCGAATAGGAGGTGCTGCCGTACACGCCACCATTAGTCGGCGGGGTCTTGTCGAAGATCGAATGGATCAGGCGGAACTGGGGTTGGGCCGACGGGACGACATAGGCCGTGCCCGGCTCATAGGTACGGCCATCCTGCGTGATGCGCTCGTTCAGGGGGTAGACCTGAATGCGGTGGGCCAGCAGCAGGTCCAGCGTCTGGCCTGTCAGGCCCGCATTGGCCGCGTCGCCGAAGACATAGGCCTGTGACGCATTGCGGCGACCTTGCTCGATCGCCGAGCGGAAGAAGTCGCGCTGGAACTGAAGCAGGCCCGCACGCTCGGCCACGGCACCGCGCACGGTGGCAAGACCCACATTGGCTTGGTTGCGCACGGTGAAGGGGAAGGTCAGCGGACCATTGGCTGTGTCCTGAACCAGACCGCGAGACGAGGCCTGTTCGACCGTTACACCAATGCCGCCGTGGAAGTCGGGATAGGTGGAGCCATAGACGGGCGAGAAGTTATCGAAGACCTCGCGCGTGTAATAGAGCGAGCCGATGCCATCCAGCGCCTGTGCGTGATATTTGGCCAGCGTCACATTCCACTCATACGCCGCCTTGGGCAGCAGGGGGCTTTCCATGCTGCTGGGCGAGGGTTCGAAATAGTAGGTGCTGCCTGCGCCCATTTCGTGAAAGTCGATCTGGAAGTTCGGCTTCCAGCGGTGGAAGGCTTCCAGCTTGGCGCGGGTCTCGCGTTGGGTGACGGCCAGCCAGTCGCGGTTCAGGTCGGTGAAATAGTGGTTGGTCCGACCAGCGGGCCAAGCCTCCACGTGTTCCTTGTCCTGCGGATCAGACGATGGCGGATTGCTGTGCCATGCGTTGTGCCAGTTGGTGGCGCGGTCGCGGCCATCGGGGTTCTGGGACGGGTCGATGACGATGACCGCCTTATCCAGCCAGTCCAGAACCTCTGGCGAGCGGCTGGCGGCCAGATAATAGGCGGTCAGGAGCGCCGCTTCACCGCTGGAGGTTTCGTTGCCGTGGACGCTGTAGAATAGGCCCACGACGACGGGCTGATCAGGGCTGAGGGCACCACCGTTGGGATTGGCGACTTCGGCGTGGGCTCGCTGGATTTGGTCGATGCGAGCCTGATTGGCCGCCGAGCTGATGACCACCGACGACAGGGTACGGTTCTCGTAGCTGCGGCCAATTTCCTCGAACGATACGCGATCGGAAAGGCGAGCCAGTTCGCGCAGATAGGCGATGATCTGATCGTGGCGCGTGAAGTGAGTGCCGACCGGATAGCCGAGGAAGGCTTCGGGTGTCGGGATGGCCGGATCAAAATCTGCTACCGCAGCCTGCGGGAAATAATAGTCCAGCGACTGGGCGAGGACGGGAGCCGGAGCCGCGATCACGGCGGCTCCGAACAGCACCGCAGCGGCGGCACGTCTGGCGGTTTTCGTGGCGTTTTTCACGCTTGTTTCTCGTTTCTCGGATGCAGGGCTGGATTAGAAGGCGACGTCGAAACCGACGCGGAAATAGCGACCACGCAGGTCGTACTGTCCAAAGTCATAGGGCGCGCGAACACCAGGGAAGGAGGCGTCATGCGGCGGTGCCTCGTCCAGCAGGTTCTCGACTTTGGCGTACAGGCGGACACTTTGCGTCGCGGCCCAGCCGAGATAGGCGTCGAACTGGTGATAGCTGTCGACGTGGGCCTGACCGGCCACCACCGTCGCCTGGTCATAGCCGCTGGTGTAGTACCAGGTAAGGTTGGCATCGAAGGCCTTGCGGCTCCACGCGACACGGCTGGTGGCCTTGTGCGCGGGCAGGGTGGCCCCGCGATTGGTTCCTGCATAGTTCAGGATCGGGCCGCCGACCGTGTTCGGACGCTCATACTTCAGCACATGGGTGTAGGCGCTGCTGAACACGAAGAAGCCCGCGTCGCCCGCATCCCAGCGATGGTTGAAGTCGATATCGATGCCCGACGTCTCCAGCGAGGTCAGGTTCTGATAGCGGTTGTAGACCGCCTGTAGCTTGCCACGGCCGTCGCGGATGACGTCGGCGGGATCGTTGGCTTGAACGACGGTGGCGATGTTGTTGGTGCCGACCAGATTATCCAGCTTGATGTTGTACCAGTCAAAGCTGAGCGCGGTGTTGCGCGCCGGGGTGAAGACGAGGCCCAGATTGATGGACTTGGTTTCTTCCGGCTCCAGATCGGTATTGCCGACCGTGAAGAAGGTCGGGCTTTGGCGCGAGTTCGGCAGGTCTGGATCATAGGGATCCAGCACCGTGCCGTAGGAGATCATCGTCGAGGCGGAGTTCTCGGACAGCGAAGGCGCGCGGAAGCCCTTCGAGGCCGAGGCGCGGAACAGGAACTTCTCGAACGGCTTCCAGCGCAGGCCGACCTTGGGCGAGAAGGCAGAGCCGAAATCGCTGTATTCGTCGGCGCGGCCTGCGATCTGGACGTCGAAGGTCGAGGTCACCGGAATGTTGAACTCGGCATAGGCCGCGAGGACGTCGCGTTCACCATCGACGGCTGCAATCGCGGGACGGACCTGAAGCCCCGCATCGATCTCCTTTGGATTGCGCGAAACGAGGCTTTCGTGGCGGAACTCGACGCCCGCGGCATAGCCGACCGGACCAGCGGGGAGGTTGAACAACTCGCCCGTAATCTTGAAGTCGGCACCGTAGAGCTTGGAGTCGGCAGGGCGAAGCGTGGCCAACCGGATGCTGTCCAGAACCGCCTGCGACGTGGCCGACGGATTGTGCAGGTTCAGCGACCCGTCCGCGAGGGCGTCGGCCAGTGTCCAGCGGTTGGCAAAGCCACCCGACACAGTTTCACGCTCGCGGCTGGCCGAGGCAAAGGCGGCAAACTCCCAGTCGAAATGCTCGTTCGTGCCGCGCAGACCCGCCAGAGCGCGATAGCTGGTCGACTTGTTGGTCTTCAGCGTGCGGCCCAGATCGAAGAATGTGTATTCGATCGGCGTGGCGACGCCGTACGGGTTGTACGGGTTCGTGGCGGGCAATAGGTTCGACACCGGCTCGGCCAGACCCGTGGTGGCGTTCAGGGCAAATCGGCCGCCTTCCAGCGTGAAGAAGGGGCTTGAGCCAAACAGGGACGCCCCTTCGACATAGGAATACAGCACCTCGCCGAAGGCCTCGATGTTCGGGGTCAGGCGGGCGGTGCCATAGACATAGCCCTGATAGCGGTCGGTCGACGGAATAAGGGTGGTGTGCTCGGCAAGATTGATCGCGCAGGTGTCGCCTTGCAGACCGTCAATCGGGGTGCTGGACGTCAGCAGCATACCCTCCGGGCATTGGCCGTTCGGGTTCAGGAAGGGCACCGACCTGCCATCGACGAGGAAGCGCGCGCCCTTGGCCGACCAGCCGTTCCAGCGCCCGCCGGGCAGGTCGGTATAGATGCCCGATGCCGTCAGATCGCGTTCGTTTTGGTCCAGACGCTCGCGGGTATAGCCTTCCAGCGAGACGAGCATGTTGAAGCCGTCGTCCTCCAGATTGCCGTAACCGGCGACCAGTTTTGCGGTGCTGGTTTCCAGCCCGCCTTGGTCGGCGACGCCATAGCTGGCCCCGAACTCCAGACCCTCGAAATTCTGACGGGTGATGATGTTGGTCACGCCAGCGACGGCATCAGAGCCATAGACTGCCGAGGCACCGTCCTTGAGGACTTCTAAACGTTGTACGGCCACCATCGGCAGTGCGTTCAGGTTGACGAAGGTGTCCGACAGTCCGCCGCCGGGGAAGCCATAGTTTGCAACGCGGCGGCCGTTGAGGAGGACCAGCGTGTTCTTCTGAGACAGGCCGCGCAGGCCGATGCCCGCCGCTCCCGATGACCAGCCGCTGTTCTGGGTTTCGTTCGAGCCGTTGCCCGTGTTGGCCGAGATCGAGCGCAGGAGATCCGAGGTCGTCGACTTGCCAGAGGATTGGATTTCTTCGCGGCCCAGGACCTGAACCGGATTAAATCCCTCAGTGTTCGCACTGCGGATATTTGAGCCCGTCACAACCACGTCTGAGACGCTGGTCGGCTGTTGCTGGATGTCCTCGGGAGAGGGCGAGGCCGGGGTGTCTGAAGCCGCAAAGGCAAGGCATGGCGTGCTGGCCATGATAAGGGCTGCCAAGGCTGCATGGGTCGCACGCGTCATTTTTGATGCACCGCAATAAAAGATAATGAGGCGCGTTTAAGGCACGTATTGCGAAGTTATCTAAGTTAGATTTTCTAAAAATAAGGGCAGTTTTGATGAGCGAAGTTCGCCCGAATTGAAAAGAGGCGCACCGTTCTATGTGCGCCTCTGATCGTGAGCATCCCTGTGTAGGGAAGGTGGTGAGATCGCCGCGTACTCAGCCCATTTCCTCGGGCCAGTACAGCCGCATCGGGTTGTCGACCAGTAACTTGCGCTGCAGCTCGGGCGTGACGGCAATGCGCGGGATCACATCCACCAGATGCCCGTCATCGGGGATATTGTCCTGCATGTTCGGATGCGGCCAGTCTGTGCCCCACAGCACCCTGTCAGGATATTGTTCGACCAAGGGGCGCACGACCTCGACGAAATCGTCCCACGGCGCGGCTTGAGACGACAGCCGGTCGGGGCAGGTGACCTTGGTCCAGATATCTGCGCGGCTATCCATCAGATGTTTGAAGGCGGTGATTTCAGCCCCATCGGGACCCTGGCTCATCGAAGGGCGGCCCATGTGGTCGATAACGATGGGGGTCGGGATTGCAGCCAGAAAAGGCAGCATCTCGTCCAGAATGTCGGCCTCGAAATAGACCACGACATGCCAGCCCAGCGGCACGATACGCTCCGCCAGTTGGAGGAATTTGTCTTTCGGCGCGTCATCGACCAGCCGCTTCAGGAAGTTGAAGCGCACACCGCGAATACCGGCCTCATGCAGGGCTTCCAATTCGGCGAAGCTGATGTCCGGATCAACCACGGCGACGCCCCGCGCCTTTCCGTCAGAAGCAGTGATGGCGTTCAAGGTCGCGGCATTGTCGGTGCCATGGCAGCTGGCCTGCACGATCACATTACGCGAGAAGCCGAGAAGGTCGCGAAGAGCGAACAGGTCTTCGGGGCCAGCATCTTCCGGCATGTATTTCGCCTTGGCGCTGAAGGGGAAGCGGTCCATCGGGCCAAAGACGTGGCAGTGCGCGTCCACTGCGCCGGCCGGTGGTTGGTAGCGCGGCTTGGACGGCGATTGATGCCAGCTGACAATGCGGGCTGCGGTGGTATCGCTCACGAGTAAATCACTCCATCCATCAGTTTGCGCGCTGTGCGCAGCATGGCGGCACTTAGCACGGCACCGCTATCGTCCAGTTCCATGACGCAGGTGGTCTCGCCCGTCGGGTGTTCGATCGACAAGGTCTTTCGCAGGCCGTCGGGGATGTCTGCCACCTCCGATGCGGGCGTCCCCTTGATCAGGCAGGCGGTCGCTACGCTGACAGCGCCAAGCACGCCGATAGAGGCGTGCGCGCGATTGGGAATAAAGCTGCGGACGGTGACTGCGCCGCCGTCTCGCGGGGGGGCGACCAACATCATCTTGGGCACGGATTTATCCGTGACGTCGTCGAGGTTCATCATAGGTCCCGCTTTCAAGCGGATGGCCTCGATGCGGGCCTTTAGGGCCTCGTTGGCATCCAGTTCCTCGCGGGTCTCGTATCCCGAGGCACCGACATCCGCCGCCTTGAACACGATGCACGGCATGCCGTTGTCGATCAGGGTGACGCGCACGCCCTCGATCTCGTCCACGGCTCGGCCCGAGGGCAAAAGCGCTCCACACGTCGATCCGGCAGTGTCCAGAAATTGGAGCGGGACAGGCGCTGCCGATCCCGGAACGCCGTCGATACGGGCGTCGCCATCATAGCGGACCTGACCGTCCGGCGTCTGGACCGTCGCCACCGCAATCTGGCCGGTGTTGACCATGTGAATGCTGACACGCGTCTGGTCGCCGTCCGCCGCCTTCAGTCCCCGCTCGATGGCAAAGGGCCCGACGCCGGCAAGGATGTTGCCGCAGTTTTGCTGATCCGAGATGATCGGTTGATCCACGAAGACCTGCAGGAAGAGGTAGTCGACATCGACGCCTTCCTTGGTGGAGGGTGAAATCACCGCCACCTTGGACGTCAGAGGATCAGCGCCGCCCATGCCGTCAATCTGGCGCTTGTCGGGCGAGCCCATGATCCGCAAAAGAAAGGCATCGCGTTCCTCGGCGTTGGAGGGCAGGTCCTCGCGCAGGAAATAGGCCCCCTTGGATGTGCCACCGCGCATCCACATCACACGGGCTTCAGACATACTTCAGGCCCATCTCGGCGAGCTTTTCACGCATGGAATAGATGTCTAGGCCCAGTTCGCCAGCGGCCAGCCGCTGGCGCTTGCTCTCTTCAAGAGCTTCGCGTGCGCGAGCTTTTTCGAGAACGTCAGCAGCGGAGGCGCAGGGGACGACGCAGACGCCGTCGTCATCGGCGATGACCACATCGCCGGGGTTGATGTGGGCACCGGCGCACACGATCGGGACATTCACGGAGCCCAGGGTCGCCTTGATGGTGCCTTGGGCGTGGACGGCCTTGGACCACACCGGAAAGTCCATCTGCTTCAGATCGCGCAGGTCCCGCACGCCGGCATCAATGATGAGGCCACGGCAACCGCGAGCCTGCGCCGAGGTGGCCAGCAGGTCTCCGAAATAACCGTCCGAGCACTGGCTGGTCGGAGCCAGCACCAAGACATCGCCCTCACGAAGTTGCTCGATGGCGACGTGGATCATCCAGTTGTCACCCGGAGGAGCCGAAATGGTCACAGCCGAGCCTGCGATACGGGCACCGGGATAGATCGGCCGCATATGCGGTGCCAACAGGCCGGTGCGGCCCTGCGCTTCGTGAACCGTCGCGACGCCGCATTGGGCAAGGCCATCGATCACCTCGAGTGCGGGGCGTTGAATATTCTGGACGACGATACCGGCCATGGTTCCCTCAAGCGTAGCGGTTTTTCATATGATGGATTTTTTCGTTCGACGAACGCCAATGGAAATGGTGGGATGGGTATTCATTTCTACTAAGTCATGCCGATGAATCCGCTTGATCTGAATATTCGTCATCTTCGCGCAGTGGCGGCCATTGCCCGCTCGGGCAGCATCACCTCGGCCAGTCGCGTGGTGAATCTGACCCAGCCGGCCATCACACAGGGGATTGCCAAGATCGAGCGCCAACTGGGTGTTCCGTTGTTCGAGCGCAGGCCCGCAGGAATGGAGCCGACCGAGGCGGCACTGATGCTGGTGCCCCGTATCGAGGCCGCTCTGCGGTTGATGGATGCCCCGCATGCGACAGCGGCGCAGATCAGCGCCTTCCTCGCGGTTGCGCGGAGCGGCGGATATGCTGCCGCCGCTGTGGCAACGGGATTGTCGGAGCCGTCATTGCATCGGGCCGTCGGGGACTTGTCGGTGGTGATCGGGCAGAGCCTTGTCGAGCGCAGGGGCAAGGGCATTGTGTTGACCTCGCGCGGCATTCAGGTCGCGCGGGGATTTCGACTGGCTGAAGCGGAGCTGAGATCGGCCCTTGCGGAACTGGCCATGCTGCAGGGGCGCGAGGTCGGGAAAATCGTGGTTGGAGCGATGCCACTTTCGCGCGCACGCCTTTTGCCATCGGCGGTTGCGGAGTTTCACCGGCGCTATCCGGGGACGGCGATTGCAGTTGTCGAAGGCTCGCACACTGAGCTGGTTGGTCCGCTCAGGGACGGCGAAATCGATGTGATCGTGGGCGCTCTGCGAACGGCGCGCGGTGATGATGGACTGATCAGTTATCCGCTGTTCGAGGATCGTCCGGTGGTTATCGGTCGGGCGGGTCATCCTCTCGCAAGGGCGGTACTAACGCCGCAGGCCATGGCGGCTTATCCGTGGATCACTGCGGGGAGGGGGACGCCCTTACGTGCGCAGTGGGAGGCAATGTTCGAGGCCGTCGGAGTTCCTGCGCCGGACGTGCCGATCGAATGCGGTGCTGTGATCATGATCCGGCAAATCTTGCGCGAGAGCGATTTTCTGACTCTGTTGTCGCCGGATCAGGTGGCAGTGGAACTGGAGGCTGAATGGCTGGCCAAGATAGCCGATGCGCCGGGGGATGTGGCGCGGACAATAGGGTTCACCACCCGAGCGGACTGGCGTCCGACGCCTTTGCAGAAACAGTTTCTAGACGTGCTGCAAGCGCAGGCTTTGGAAATTGCTTCTGGAGTATAATTAGCAATATCTAATGGTGCCTTGGACATTCCGATTGGTCCAAAAACGATGATTTGCCATAACTATGTTGTATGGCAAAGTTATCGGGCATAGCGGTTATCGGATTTGGCGAAGCGGGGCGCACTTTTGCCTCTGCCGGTGGCTGGGAACAGCGCGCCGCTGTCTATGACCGCCTGACCGACATGCCCGAAACGGCTGCTGCGAAACAGGCCGAATATGTGGCTTGCCATGTGTCCGGCTGCGCCGCTCTGTCACAAGCCGTCGAGGGCGCTGTAACCGTTATCTCGCTGGTCACGGCCGATCAGGCGCTCGGCGTCGCGCAGGCGACGGCAGACGTGATCGCGCGGGGTAGCCTCTATCTCGATTTCAACAGTGTCGCCCCCTCGACCAAGCAGACGGGGGCCGCCGCAATCAACGCGGCGGGTGGACACTATGTGGACGTGGCGGTGATGTCGCCGGTCCAGCCCGCCGCCCTGCGTGTCCCACTTCTGCTGAGCGGGACAAAGGCTGCGCAGGCGGCAGAGCGTCTGTCGGATCTTGGCTTTTCCAATGTGCGGATTGTCGAGGGGCCAATCGGCCGCGCCTCGTCGATCAAGATGATCCGCTCTGTCATGGTGAAGGGTCTCGAGGCCCTGACGGCAGAGTGCGTGCTGGCGGCATCCAAGGCCGGTGTCCTCGATGAAGTTCTTAGCTCGCTGGACGCCAGCTGGAGCGAAGCCAGCTGGGCAGAGCGCGCCCACTACAACCTTGACCGGATGATGATCCACGGCAGCCGACGAGCCGCCGAGATGGCGGAGGTCGTCCGGACACTTGAGGATTTGGGAACCGGAGCGGCGATGAGCTCCGGCACCGTCAAACGACAGGCCGAGGTCGGGGCGCTGGGGCTGAAACAGCCCCCTGAGAGCCTCGAAGAGAAAATCGCCTCGGTGTTGCTCAGAGGGGAGCGAAACAAGTGAGTTTGATTATCGACTGCCACGGTCACTATACGACCGCGCCCGAGGCCCACACGGCTTGGCGTGAGGCACAGATTGCGGCGTTCAAGGCGGGGGAGCCTGCGCCTGAATATCCCGATATCTCGGATGACGATATCCGCGAGACAATCGAGAAGAACCAGCTTCGACTGCTGCGCGAGCGCGGTGCCGATCTGACGATCTTCTCGCCGCGGGCTTCGACCATGGCGCACCATGTCGGCGACGAGGCGGTCAGCATGGAGTGGTCGCGTCGTTGCAACGACCTGATCGCACGGGTTGTCGGCCTGTATCCGGAAACCTTTGTCGGTGTCTGCATGCTGCCCCAGTCGCCGATGGCTGATCTGGCGGGTTCGATTGCCGAGCTGGAGCGTTGCGTGACCGAGCTGGGCTTTGTGGGTTGCAACCTCAATCCGGATCCCGGTGGTGGTCACTTCAAACACCCGCCGCTGACCGATCCCTATTGGTACCCGCTGTACGAAAAGATGGTCGAGCTGGACGTGCCGGCCATGATCCACGTCTCGGGCAGCTGTAACCATGCCATGCACGCGACGGGGGCCTATTATATCGCCGCCGATACCATCGCCTTCATGCAGCTGATCCAGGGCGACCTGTTCAAGGACTTTCCTACGCTGCGCTTTATCATTCCGCACGGTGGCGGCGCGGTGCCCTATCACTGGGGCCGCTATCGCGGTCTGGCCGACATGCTGAAGAAGCCCGATCTGGCCGGTCACCTGATGAACAACGTGTTCTTTGACACCTGCGTCTATCATCAGCCGGGCGTAGACCTGCTGGCCAAGGTCATCGACCACAAGAACATCCTGTTTGGCTCTGAGATGGTCGGCGCTGTACGCGGTATCGACCCCGAGACGGGCCACTATTTCGATGACACGAAGCGCTATGTTGACGCGCTGGAGGTCTCGGACGAGCAGCGCCACGCCATCTTCGAGGCCAATGCCCGCCGTGTATTCCCGCGTCTGGATGCCATCCTGAAAGGGCAGGGCAGATGACCGACGCCACCCACGACATCCACGAGTATCTGGAACAGCTGGAAGACATTCCCGGTACCCGCATCTTCACCGCGGCCAGAGCGCGAAAAGGCTACTGGCTGAACCAGTTCTGCATGACCCTGATGAAGGCCGAGAACCGCGAGCGCTTTAAAGCCGACGAGCGGGCCTATCTGGACGAATGGCCGATGACCGAGGCCCAGAAGCAGGCGGTCCTCAACCGCGACTACAACGCGGCGCTGGACGAGGGCGGTAACATCTACTTCCTCGCCAAGGTCTTCTTCACCGACGAGATCAGCTTCCTGCAAGCCGTCGGCACGATGACCGGCATGAGCGCCGAAGACTACCAGAGCATGATGATCGCGGGTGGGCGTTCACCCGTGGGCGTGCGTTCCAAGAAGGAGCCGTACTGATGGCGCGTATTACGGCAGGCGTGGCCAGCAGCCATATTCCGGCGCTGGGCGCATCGATCGATCTGGGCAAGACGGCCGAGCCCTATTGGGCCCCGTGCTTTGCGGGCTTTGACTGGACGCGTGCGTGGGAAGAGGCCCAGAAGCCCGACGTGGTCATTCTGGTCTACAACGACCATGCCTCGGCGTTCGATATGAACTTCATCCCGACCTTCGCCATCGGCTGCGGCGAGCGATATGCGTCCGCCGACGAAGGCTGGGGACCGCGTAAGGTGCCTGACGTAATCGGGCATCCGGATCTGGCCTGGCACATTGCGCAAAGCTGCATCCTCGAAGAGTTCGACATGACCATCGTCAACAAGATGGATGTCGATCACGGCCTGACGGTGCCGCTCAGCCTGATGTTCGGACAGCCCGAGGCGTGGCCCTGCAAGGTGGTGCCGCTGGCGGTCAATGTGGTGACCTATCCGCCGCCTACCGGGAACCGGTGCTATGCTTTGGGCGAAGCCATTGCGCGGGCGGTGGAGTCCTTCCCCGAAGACCTGAACGTACAGATCTGGGGCACCGGTGGCATGAGCCATCAGCTTCAGGGACCGCGTGCGGGCCTGATCAACAAGGAATGGGACCAGAAATTCCTTGATGACCTGACCGCAGACCCGCAGCGCCTGCGTCACATTCCCCACATCGAATACCTGCGCGAAACCGGTTCCGAGGGGATCGAGATGGTGATGTGGCTCATCATGCGCGGTGCGCTGGGCCAGAACGTTCGCGAACTGCACCGGCACTATCACGTGCCTGCCTCCAATACCGCGGTGGGGCACATCGTGCTCGAACCGCTCAGCTGATTTTCCGGAGTATCGATATGAAGATTGCCCTCGCCGGTGCAGGTGCTTTTGGTGAAAAGCACTTGGACGCCCTCAAGCAGATTGACGGTGTCGAGGTGGTGACCCTGATAAGCCACGATCTGGATGTTACCCGCGCCATTGCAGACCGCTATGGCATTGCCAATGCCACCACAGAGCTTGGCGATGCGCTGGCGGACCCATCGGTCGACGCTGTCATCCTGTGTACGCCAACGCCGATCCACGCCCAGCAGGCCATCGCGTGTATGGATGCAGGCAAGCATGTGATGGTGGAAATCCCCGTCGCAGACAGCCTTGCTGACGCCGAGGCCGTTCTGGCGAAGCAGCAGGAAACCGGTCTGGTTTGCATGGTCGGCCACACCCGCCGCTTCAATCCCAGCCACCAGTACGTCCACAACAAGATCAAGGCTGGCGAACTGAACATCCAGCAGATGGATGTGCAGACCTATTTCTTCCGCCGCAAAAACATCAACGCCAAGGGCGAGCCGCGCAGCTGGACCGACCACCTGCTGTGGCACCACGCCGCGCACACTGTCGATCTGTTCGCCTATCAGGCGGGCCCCATCGTACAGGCCCATGCAATGCAAGGCCCGATCCATCCCGAGCTGGGTATTGCGATGGACATGTCGATTCAGCTGAAGGCCGAAAGCGGTGCGATCTGCACCCTGTCGCTGTCGTTCAACAACGATGGTCCGCTTGGCACCTTCTTCCGCTACATCGGCGATAACGGCACGTGGATTGCCCGCTACGACGATCTGGTGAACGGCAAGGAAGAGCCGGTCGATGTCAGCAAGGTCGATGTGTCCATGAACGGCATCGAATTGCAGGATCGCGAGTTCGTCGCCGCCATCCGCGAAGGCCGCGAGCCGAACGGTTCGGTAGCGCAGGTTATTCCCTGCTACCGCATTCTGGGCCAGTTGGAGGCCCAGCTGCAAAGCAGCTAACGCTCCCCGACAGCGCATTAAAAAAGCCCAGCCTTTCGGCTGGGCTTTTCGTTTGAGGAGGAGGGGGCAGGCTTTATTGGGTGCGTCCGGAGTCGATCTGGGCGCGCAGGGAAGGGGCCAGCAGCTTGTAGGCGCAGACATCTTCCTTGAGTTGAACCACGTCCGAGCGGTAGTAGGACAGGGTAGCAGTCCATGGCTGGGTATAGTTCGCCGCGTCCTCGATGGTGATCTGGTTCACCAGCTTGCCGCCGTCTTCGGAAACAGTGAAGCGTTCGGTGATGACCGCGTTTTCGGATTGGGGCGAACCGGCTTGGTCCAGCCAGATCTGGTCATTGAAGCGAGCGGTGGTCACCACCAGCGTATTTCCGTCCCAGCGACCGACCGACGTCCCGCCGAAGAACGGGTCAATGTCCTCTTCAGCCGGCATGTCTTCGTTCAGGTGGATATGACGGATGGTATGCTGGAACTCGTGCAGCATGGTGACCTTGACCGGCGTGATCAGCACGCTGAAGGGCGGCTGCGTGGTCATCAGGCGCGGAATGCCCGGCGGCAGGCAGGCGCTGTCCACCGGATCGCCGGAGATACCGGCAGCCATACGCTCTGCCAGAACAGCGCGTGCAGCAGCGGTATAAGGGGCATCGGTACCTGCTGCGGTCTTGAGCGAACCTTGGACCGGCGCGGACAGGACCCAACTGCCGCTCATGCGCAGGTCTTGCGCGGCGGCCGGACTAAGAGAGGTGACTGCCGCGATTGCAGCCACAGTGACCATCGTTCGGAGTTGTACGTTCATTGGCCACTATCCTCAGTAGTTACGCAGAACGCCGGAATCGTCGGGCGCATTACGGTTGTTTTCTTCGCACGTGTATTCGGCCAGCCGGATGTCCGGACGCTGGTTCCAGCGACGCACAGCGGTCCACGGCGCGGTGAAGGCACCCGGATCGTCCAGTGTAAAGATGGCTTCGAGTTCGGTCGGGCTGGTCTTGCGATAGCGCTCGGTGATGCGCATCTGGCCGCTCTTGGGCGTACCGGCTTCGTCGACCTGGGTGTGACGGATCAGACCTGCGGTCTCCACGACCAGCGTGTCACCCTCCCAGTGGGCTACCGAATAGCCCATATAGGTCGGGGGCAGCGATTCGACCGGCGGCATCGGCTTGTTCATGTGAACGATGCGGATCATGTGGTGCGTCTCGTGCAGCAGATACAGCACGTCCGGCGTCTGGATGATCTCGATCGGGTAGGGGCTGGCGATCAGGCGCGGGTTGCCGCTGGGCAGGCAGGCTGCGGTCGGATCGAAAAGCGGGGTGCCGGCTTCTTCAGCAGCAGCGCGCTCGTCGAAGATGCGCTTGCTCCAGTCCTGCCAAGGGGTCTCGCTGCCATCCATCGGCTGGATGCGGCGACCATAGCCCTGGGGCGACCAGACGCCCGAAATATTGGGCACACTGGCCTCTACACGCGGATCACGTACTGTCGACGGATCGTCGTATGCCATTCCCGGATCGATGCGGCGTTGTGCCATTGCATCGGTCGAGGCCATGAGGGCCACCGAAGCGGCCATGCCGAAGCACGCCCAGTACGGCAGACGCCTGCGAGTCTTGTTTCTTGTCATTGTGGTTGATTTCCTCCCGACCGCCGGAGAGCTCGTTTAGCGTCTCTCCAAAATGATTACCCATCAGAACAGTTATTGACAAAATACTTTCTGGTGTGGCTTGTCAATGCGAACATAAAACAGCACTATGTCAAGGCTCGCGGGGCGTTCGATATCGTCGATTGCATAGTGAGATTGAGTAAACCGGTATATGCAATCATTGATTGCGGACATAACAAAAAACGAACTGAAGGCAGCCTGAAGGCCACGCTCGCACGGGTCTCTGGCGCCGGATAAGGGAGGTAAGGTTTATGAAGAGGATGTTGTCAGTTCTGGCCGTGTCTGTGGCTCTCGCCACATCCGCGCCAGCGTCCGCGCACCACTCTTTCGCTATGTTTGACAGCTCCCGCGAATCCACGATCCGCGGCACCATCAAAGAATTCCAGTGGACCAATCCACACGTCTGGATCCAGGTTTCCGTCCCGGGAGCCAATGGGCGCGAAGTCGTTTGGTCCATCGAAGGCAGCAGCCCGAACTCGCTGCGCCGTCAGGGCTGGTCCAGCAGTACCTTCAAGCCGGGCGACCGTGTGACCATCACGATGAACCCGCTCAAAAACGGTGATCCGGGCGGCTCGTTCGTCCGTGCCGTCATGCCGGACGGCTCGAATTTCGGTCGTCCGCAGATCGCAAACGCCCGCTGATTCACAATTAAATGATCTGCAAAGGCCCTCGGGATTTTCCGTCCCGAGGGCCTTTTTTGTCGGCCGATCAACCCTTTGTGCAATTCGCATATCGGCAGAATAAATTATTTGCCATGAAAGTTATGCTCCATTACTACTTTCTCTGCAGTGCCAATAAATGGCCGACGCAAGCGAACTTGCGGCAAGGGGAGAGAAAATGTCGAAGGTGCGTGGTTCTTTCAGCAAAGCGGCTTTGTACGCTTGTGTGTCGCTAACGACCCTTGCGGTCGCTGGCGCGTCTTTCGCGACCGAGTATCAGTCGTCCGAACAGGCGGCCCCTCAAGAGTCGACCACTCTTGAAGAGATCGTCGTTACCGCTACCCGCCAGTCCAGCAACATCAACCGCGTCGCCCTGACGGTGGCTGCTGTGACGTCGGAAAACCTTGATCAACAAGGTATCAAGGACGCCACCGACCTCCAGAAAGCGGTACCGGCCCTGACGCTGGTCGGGTCGCAAGCTGGCGTAGGCACCTTCGCAATCCGCGGTATTGTGGCCACCACCGGTGCGGCCACGACAGGCGTCTATCTGGACGACACCGCGCTCACCAAGCGCAACAACGCCGGTGTGGCACAGAACAACGGCGCTCCGCTGCCGACCCTGTTCGACCTGGAGCGCGTCGAAGTCCTGAAGGGCCCGCAGGGCACCCTGTACGGCGGCTCGTCCCAAGGCGGTACCATCCGCTTCATCACTCCGACCCCGAGCCTTGTCGGCTATAGCGGCCGCGTTCAGGCCGAGACCTCGATCGTCGAAGACGGCGAAGAGTCGTACGAGCTGGGTCTAGCCTTCGGTGGTCCGATCATCGAGGACAAGCTGGGCTTCCGCGTCAGCGGCCTGATCCGCGAGACCGGCGGCTGGATCGATATGTTGAACCCGTATGATGCCGGTTCGCTGTATCGCGAAGACGCCAACGGCCGCAGCGAAGAAGCGTTTCGCGCTGCGCTGCTGTGGCAGTTGAACGACCGCGCTCGCCTCAACCTGTCGTACTATCACTCGACCGTTGAAACCGAAGGTGGGCCGGGCGCCGCGACCACCGTCTTCGGTGTGGATGGCAAGCCGTCGAACAACCTGACCTATACGACCCCGGCTGTATGCTACAACAACTCCAACCGTCGCCCGGGTACGACCACCGCACCTGTGGCTGTGTCTTGCCCGACCGGCGCGCTGCCGAACGGCTGGTTCCGCCGCGAAGCCCAGACTTATGGTCCGTTCAACTACCTCGGGGATGACGACTCGATTTCCGTCGCCGATGGTCGCCTGAATTCGTCCAAGACCACGACCGATCTGGTCACGCTGACTTACGACTACGACTTCGACAACATGTCGGTGAAGTCGATCACCTCGTTCGTGAAGGACTCGACGGCAGGCCTGCTCGGCGAATCCCACGACATCGGTCGCGTCCAGAGCACGATCGAAAATCCGGGCCGGACCGCATTCCCGCTGTTCGCTCCGTTCCCGAGCTATGCCGGCAGCTTCACCAGCATCAACGATCGCGAAGGTATCCAGCAGGAACTGCGTTTCTCGTCCAATCCGGAGCAGCGTTTCAGCTGGGTTACCGGCCTGTTCTACTCGGACATGGAAACGCACATCTTCTACACGATCCCGGGTGATTA
This sequence comes from Brevundimonas sp. GN22, assembly GCF_054824005.1. Classification (NCBI taxonomy): domain Bacteria; kingdom Pseudomonadati; phylum Pseudomonadota; class Alphaproteobacteria; order Caulobacterales; family Caulobacteraceae; genus Brevundimonas; species Brevundimonas sp. GN22. The sequence continues at coordinate 37,554 of NZ_JSYD01000065.1, forward strand.
CGATGGCGCCTTCGGGGCCTTCTACGGCATCGATACGACCTCGCGTTACGGCATTCCGCCGGCAATCCCCTCGGACCCGCTTGCGGTATCTCTGCTGGATGCGAAGCTGAAGGACACCGAATTGGCAGCCTTCGGTGAAGCCAACTTCCAGCTGACCGAAAAGGTCAAACTGACCGTCGGTGGTCGCCAGTCGCGCGTGACGCTGGACTTCACTCAGGTCAACTATGGCCAGCTCAGCGCCCGTCCAGGTCCTGACGCGCCGTACGCCTCGGTCTCGGGTTCGGCCACGGATACGCCATTCACGCCCAAATACGGCGTACAGTACCAACTGACCCCGACCAACATGATGTACTTCAACGCTGCCAAGGGCTTCCGTGCCGGTGGTGTGAACGTGCCGCTGAACCCGCAAGTCTGTAACACCGGCCTAGCGCAGTTCGGCCTGACCGTGGACGACATTCCGCGTCAGTTCGGTGCCGACGAAGTGTGGAGCTATGAAGCGGGTGGCAAGTTCCGTCTGCTGGACGGCCGCATGCAGGTCAACGTCGCCGCATTCCAGATCGACTGGACCGATATTCAGGTCACGACCTCGGCTCAGGGCTGTGGCCAGAACTGGAACCAGAATGGTGGTACGGCCCGCAGCCAGGGCTTTGACATCCAGACCGAGTTCCGTCCGACCCGCGACATCCGCCTCAGTGCCTCGCTGGCCTACACGGATGCGAAATATACCGAAGCTGTACTTGGCCCGCAGCCGCTGGTGGGCAACGCCGCAGTCATCTTCAACGAAGACGATCCCCTGAGCGTGCCGAAGTGGCAGGCCAACATCGGTGCCCGCTACGACTTCTTCCTGTTCGGTCAGGACGCCTATCTGCGTGCTGACTACCAGTATCAGGGCGAGTACGAGCAAGGCTCGGGCTATGGCACCGGCAACTACAACCCGCACAACAAGGTCGTGGAAGCGACCGATCTGCTGAACCTGCGCTTCGGTATGCGGGTCAAGGACGTCGAAGTGTCGGTCTTCGCGAACAACGCGCTCAACAGCCGCGATCCGGTTGGAAACGCCGGCAGCGGTCGTACCGCCTGCTCGACCACCGGTCCGGCCGACTGCTCGGTCTATGCCCAGTTCAACCCCTTCGTCAGCCAGTCCTACCAGCGCCCGCGCTCGGTCGGCGTGCAGGTCGGCTACCGCTTCTAAGTCAAGGATCGCTGGTCATCAGCCGGTGGCCAGCGATCACACCACAAAAACAACAATTGGATTTTCAACTTCGTCGGTCGTTGGGGCGGCCGCGGGATACAGGAAGTACGAAATGAGCGAATACAGCGGCGTCGTAAAAGTCGAATTCGATAACGGCATTGCATGGGTCTCACTGAACCGCCCGGAGAAGCGGAACTGTATGAACCCGACTCTGAATGACGCCATGCATCAGGTCATCGACGATCTGGAAGCTGATGATCGCTGCGGTGTGATCGTACTGACGGGTGAGGGCGAAGCCTTCTCGGCCGGTATGGACCTGAAGGAATACTTCCGCGAAACCGAGGAAAAGGGCCCCGTCGCTGTTCGTCGCGCCCAGCGTGCGGCCTATGGTTGGTGGCGTCGCCTTCGCTGGTGTGAGAAGGCGACCATTGCCATGGTCAACGGCTGGTGCTTCGGGGGTGCCTTCGGCCCGCTCTACGCCTGCGATCTGGCGATTACCTCGGATGACGCCCAGTTTGGCCTGTCGGAAATCAACTGGGGCATCCTGCCGGGTGGTGGCGCGACCAAGATCGCGACCGACCTGCTGAGCATGCGCGATGCCATGTATCTGACGCTGACCGGCGAACGTATCGACGGCAAGCGCGCCGCAGAAATCCGTCTGGTCAACGAGAGCGTTCCGGCGGACCAACTGCGTGCCCGCACCGAAGCCCTGGCCCGTGTTCTGCTCGAAAAGAATCCGCAGACGCTCAAGGCTGCGAAGGATGCTGTTCGTCGCGTCATCCCGATGACTTTCGACGAAGCCGAGAACTATCTGGTTGTACGCCAGGAGTCGCTCAACTTCCTCGATAAAACCGATGGCCGCAAAGAGGGTATTCGTCAGTTTATTGACGAAAAATCATATCGCCCGGGCCTCAGCAGCTATAAGCGTTAACAAGACCACTGATCGCTGATCATAGTTATGTGATCAGCGATCACCAATAAGCGGCCGGGGAGCCGCGGTCGTTAAAAATACAGTGGCACGACAAGTGCCCGGAGGACGGGGAGGTCCGCCATGACTGACTATGTCGGCGAAAAGCCGTCAATCTCGAAGGCTGCCTGGATCATACTGACCCTGTGCATTCTGGTTGGCATATGTGAGGGCGTTGACCTTCAAGCGGCGGGCGTCGCCGCGCCCCGCCTGGCACCGGCCTTTGGCATCGAGCCAAGCGCCCTGGGCCTGTTCTTCAGTTCCGCGACCTTTGGCCTGATGTTCGGCGCTCTCGTCGGCGGACGGGTATCGGACCGCATTGGTCGCAAGCCTGCACTGATCTGGTCGGTCATCATCTTTGGCGTCATGTCGATCGCCACCGGGTTGGCCCCCAACTACGAAACTCTGGTAATCGCGCGTTTCCTGACCGGTGTCGGTCTGGGGGGGGCGATGCCGAACCTTGTGGCGCTGGTCGCAGAGTCCGTACCGAACTCGCGTCGCAGCATTGCAGTGGGCAGCTTGTACGCCTCGATGCCATTGGGGGGCGCTGTGGCGGCTCTCATCAGCATGGTGATCGGATCGGGTGCCGATAGCTGGCGCACCATCTTTTATCTGGGGGGGATCGCACCTCTGGTCATCGCGCCGCTACTGTTCTTCGCGCTAAAAGACACTGCTCCGGTGAAAAACCCGACCTCGGGCGTAGAGGCTTCGGCCAGGCGTCCTTCGGTTCCGGCCGTATTGTTCGGCGAGGGCAGGGCGACCAATACCCTCATGCTTTGGGGTGCCTTCTTCCTCGGCTTGCTGGTCCTTTACCTGCTGCTGAACTGGCTGCCGACGCTGCTGGTGGGCCGTGGGCTGGAACGCTCCGAGGCCTCTCAAGTCCAGTTGGCCTTCAACATTGCGGGTGTGATCGGGTGTGTGGTTTCCGGCGGTCTGATGGACGGCAAGCGCCGCGCTCTGTCGGCGCTGGGCATCTTCTCCTTCGGTGCATTGTCGCTGGCTCTCCTGGCAGGCGCGCCTGCCTCGCTGGTCATCTCGATCATGATCGGGCTTGGCCTCGGCGCGACGATGAACGGTGCACAGGCCGTCCTGTATGGCCTCGCCCCCAGTGCATATCCCCTCCATGTGCGGGGGACGGGTATCGGATCGGCCGTGGCATTCGGCCGGTTGGGATCTGCCGCAGGGCCGCTTCTGGCAGGCGCATTGGTCGCCGTCGGATTGGGAGCCGGACAGATCATGTTGGTTCTGGTGCCGATCATGCTGATCGCCGGTGGGTTGACCGCCCTTCTCGCCCGCCGCGTCACCAGCAGAGATTGAACCAGTGAGGCTGCCCCGACGCAGAAGCGGGGCAGCCTTTATTTTTCGGGGAGGATGTAATGAGCGATTGCGCCGAGTTGGCCCGCCAGCAGATGCGGGTCGAGCAAAGGGCTGACGGGTGTCTCATCCTGTCGACGCCGGAAACTCTGGGTGACTATCCGGACAACCTGACCGACCGGATTGCACAATGGGCCGCCGATGCGCCCGAGCGGCTTTTCATCGCCGAGCGTGCTCCTGACGGAGGTTGGCAAGGCCCAACCTATCGTGAAGCCGTCAATGACATGAAGGCCATTGGGCAGGCCCTTCTGGACTACGGGCTGTCGGCTGAAAGGCCGGTTGTCATCCTGTCCGGCAACAGCGTGGCCCATGCCCTGTTGGCCTTTGCAGGGATGCATGTGGGGGTTCCGGCTGCGCCGATTTCGCCCGCGTATTCGTTGGTTTCGACGGATTTTTCTAAGCTGCGGCATGTGTTTGACCTGCTGACGCCGGGGCTGGTGTTCGTAGACACCGCGGCGGCCTATGCCCGCGCTATTCGCGAGGTTGTGCCTCTGGATGTGCCCGTCGTTGTCGGTGACGGGACAACGCTGGAGGGTCGCGAGACCGTCGCTTTTGAAGATTTGAAGCGGACTGCCGTCACAGCCGAGGTCGCAAACGTGCATAGCGCGCTGCACCCCGATGATGTGGCCAAATTCCTGTTCACCTCGGGCTCGACCGGCATGCCCAAGGCGGTTCCGAACACCCACCGCATGCTGTGCTCGAACCAGCAGATGCTGCTGCAAGCCTTCCCGTTCCTTGGCGAGCAACCGCCGGTTCTGGTGGACTGGCTGCCGTGGAACCACACGTTCGGTGGAAACCAGAACCTCGGGATTTCCGTCTATAACGGTGGCACCCTTTATATCGACGACGGTCGCCCGACCGAGAAGGACATCGTCCGTACAGCCAACGCCCTGCGCGAACTGTCACCGACGATCTATTTCAACGTGCCCAAGGGCTACGATGCCCTGCTGCCTTACCTGAAGGCGGATCCAGCCATCGCGCGAAACTTCTTCGCGACCAAGGTCATCTTCTATGCGGGAGCTTCGCTGCCCGAAGCCGTATGGAAGGGCTATCCCGAACTGGCTGTGGCCACTGTGGGCAAGGCCCCGCCATTGATGACTAGTCTGGGGGCCACCGAGACAGCTCCGTGCTCGTTGGCGGCTCGCGTAGGCGCGTTGGTTCCTGGCGAAATCGGTGTCCCCAATCCGGGGGTGTCCGCAAAGCTGGTACCGGTCGCTGACAAGCTCGAACTGCGACTACGTGGTCCCAACGTCATGCCCGGCTACTGGCGCGACCCCCAGCGTACCGCCGAAGCCTTTGACGCAGAGGGCTATTACAAGATCGGGGATGCGGTGCGGTTTATCGACCGTGACAATCCCGACCGCGGCATGTTCTTTGATGGCCGCGTAGCCGAGGACTTCAAGCTGTCGAGTGGTGTCTGGGTCAATGTCGCGGCCATTCGTCTGAATACGCTTAAATATTTTGCGCCGCTGGTCCGCGATGTCGTTATCGCGGGTGCCGACAGGCAGGATATTCGGGCGCTGTTGCTGCTTGACGCTGCAGAATGCGAACGGCTGGCCGGTAGTGCGTATCCGGCCCACGCCGACCTGCGCGCGGCGCTGGCGGACCGGCTGCATGCCATGGCCATGCAGGCCACGGGCAGCTCGACGTGTCTGGCCGCTGTAGCCGTGCTGGAAGGCGAGCTGTCGCTGGATGCGGGGGAGGTGACCGATAAGGGCAGCCTTAACAGCCGCCTGATCCTGTCGCGGCGGGCTGAAGTGGTCGAAGCGCTCTATTCAAACGCTCCGATCACAATCGGTTTGAACTAATAGGGAAGGCCCGCCGATCAGGCGGGCCTTTCGTCTACCTGAATGACGGCGGCCATGGCGGAATCGCCAGCCGCGCATCCCTGAAACAGGCCGAGCCCACCGCCGGTGATCACCAGCTCTTCGATCAGCTCGATCATGGCGCGCATGCCGGTCGGGCCTTGCGGGTGTCCCCAGATCAGCGAACTGCCATAGTTGTTCATGGTCTCCAGATTGGCACCTGTCGCCTTGGCGAAGACGATGTCGTTCACCACGAACGGGTTGTGGGACTTGATCGCGGTCAGGTCCCCGATCGATATGCCAGCATTGTTCAATGCAACGCGGGTGGCCCCGACGGGAGCCTCGGGCATCATCGCCAGATCGGTCCGGTACTGCCCGAACCCGCGGATGCGTATGCGGATTTCGGGACGCGCACTCAAGGTTTTGGCGACCTCGCTGCTGGCAACGATCATACCGGCATTGCCATCCGCAGGATGGGTCTGGCCACCCACGGTGACAGTGCCGTCGGGAAGGGTAGGTCGCAGTTTGGACAGCCCTTCGACTGTGCTTGGGAATACGCCCTCGTCACCGGTGATCACGGTATCGATGGCCTTGAAATTCGGCTTCGGAACTTCGAACGGCAGGGTCATGAAGCGCTTCTGGAACGCTTGGTCATCGGCCAGCGCCGCTTGATATTGTTCCAGCCTCAGCAGGGCGATCTCGTGCTGTTCCTGCGTGGATATCTCGTATTTGCGCGCGGCGTTCTCGGCGGTCGTCAACATGGAGTGCCCGCCGATGGCGTCATGCAGCATGTTGTACAGGACTTGATCCTCGGACTGGCCATAGCCGCCACCCCCGCGCGGGGCAGGATAGTAGATGTGGGCACCGTTGGAGCATCGATCAGCGGTCAGCGCCAATACGGTTTGGCCTTGTCCCAGCAAGATGTCAGAGACGGCGGCGAATACGGTGCGGACCCCGCTGGCGCACACCTGCGTAAGCATGTGACCCGGCGTGTGGGTGGCACCCATCTCGTGCAGCGGCCACGGCGCGCCATAGAAGGATTGGTACTGGGCGTTCGTCATGCCCAGCACGGCACTGTCGAGTGATTTCGGGTCGACGGACCATGCGCCAAAGCGTTCCTTGGCGACATGGGCGGCCAGCTTCATGGCGTGCAGATGCTGCAGGCTCCCCTGCCATTTGACGAATGGCGTCGACCAATATCGGCCATACGGGATTTCGATATCGGCGAGGGACGTCATTTGGCTTTTTCTTTCGAATGGGTGCCGTCCGACGGCATGTAGGGCTGCATGGCGGCGATGCGTGCCAGAGCGGTGATCAGTGTCGACTTTTCGATGTTGCCCATGGCTGCGGATAGCCGCGCATCATGGGCATCATGGATTTCATGGGCGCGCTTCAGCAGCGCTTCGCCTTCAGGGGTCAGGCTGAGGGCGTGAGAGCGGCGGTCGTTCGCGACTGCGCCGCGAATGATCAGGCCCCGCTGTTCCAGACTGTCCAGCAAGGACACCATATTGGGGCGCTGTATCCGCAGTTGCTCGCCAACGGCCTGTTGGCGAAGGCCCGGCTGGCTACCGACCAAGGCCAGAACCGAGAAGTCCGTCGGCTTCAGGCCCAGCGGGGCGAGGGCGTTTGTGAGATCCTTGAATGACACCATCTGGGCCAACCGAAGCTGAAATCCCACATGATCACTCAGGCAACTGTCGGCGATTGGGGTGGGCGTCAAAGCTGCGCTCCCGGCTGAATAGGTAGGGTTGGAAAAAGTATCCGATCATCATGGTGACACATCATGATTATTATGATGTATATCTTTTGTGGGGCCAGCGTCGAGCCCAATTTGAGGCCCATTTTGAGGAATGAGAGTCCATGTCCACCCATACCCCTGCCGAGCTTGATCTACTGATCGGGGGAAAACCGCGTAAGGCCGCTTCGGGCCGGACGTTCGACCGTCTGAACCCGTTGACCGGCGAAGTCGCAACGCGTGCTGCTGCGGCGTCGGTAGTAGATGCTATCGCGGCCGCCGACGCAGCCGAGGCCGCTTTTGAAGCCTGGGCCGAGACCGGCCCCAACGCCCGCCGCACCTATCTGATGAAAGCCGCCGAGGCGCTGCTCGCACGGGGCGACGATCTGGTCACGGCCATGAAGGTCGAGATCGGTGCCACCGAGGGTTGGGCGCGCTTTAACGTCAATCTGGCCAGCAACATCTTTCGCGAGGCCGCGGCCCTGACCACCCGTGTCGGCGGCGAGGTAATCCCGTCGGACAAGCCCGGCTGCATGGCCTATTCGGTGCGTCAACCCGCCGGTGTGGTTCTGGGCATCGCGCCGTGGAATGCGCCGATTATCCTCGGCGTTCGCGCGGTCGCGGCGGCTCTGGCCTGCGGCAATACCGTGATCCTCAAGGCGTCCGAAGCCTGCCCGCGCACCCACGCCCTGATCGGCGAAGCGTTGGTGGATGCCGGTTTCCCGGACGGCGTGGTGGGCATCGTCACCAACAGCCCGGAAGATGCGGGTGACATCGTCGGCGCACTGATCGACCATCGCGCTGTAAAGCGCATCAACTTCACCGGCTCGACCCGCGTGGGCAAGATCATCGCCCAGCGCGCCGCGAGCCAACTGAAGCCGGTGCTGCTGGAACTGGGCGGCAAGGCACCGTTCATCGTGCTCAAGGACGCCGATCTGGACGAGGCGGTGAAGGCTGCTGCCTTTGGCGCTTTCATGAACCAGGGCCAGATCTGCATGTCGACCGAACGGATCATCGTCGATGAATCAGTCGCCGACGAGTTCGTGCGGAAATTTGCCGAGAAGGCCAAGACCCTCGTCGCCGGTGATCCGGTCGTCGGCAAGACCCCGCTGGGCGCAGTTGTCAGCCGAGAGGGCGTGAGCCACGTTGCAGAGCTGATCGGGGACGCTGTGTCCAAGGGGGCCAAGCTGGTCTCGGGCGCTGTGACCGATCAACTGCTGATGGATGCGGTGGTTCTGGATGGTGTGACCTCGGACATGCGCATCTATTCCGAAGAGTCGTTCGGTCCAGTCGTCAGCGTCATCCATGCCAAGGACGATGACGATGCACTGCGTCTGGCCAATGACTCCGAATACGGTCTGTCGGCGGCGATCTTCAGCCGCGATATCGCCAAGGCCCTGCGTCTGTCGCGCAAGGTGAAGTCGGGCATCTGCCACATCAACGGTGCCACCGTTCACGATGAGGCCCAGATGCCGTTCGGTGGCGTCGGTGCCAGCGGTTACGGCCGCTTTGGCGGCAATGCGGTGATCGAAGAGTTTACCGATCTGCGCTGGATCACGATCGAGACCCTGCCGGGACATTTCCCGATCTGATTGGGATAGGCACTGTCGAAAGAAAGAGGGGCTGGGCGATTATTCGCCCAGCCCCTTTATCATTTCCCTGAGCGCGATCTTGTTGATCTTGCTCGGCCCCGTGCGGGGCAGTTCATCTATCCGAATGTATCGGACAGGGCGTTTGTATTTGACCAGATGTTCGCGGCAAAAGTCGTGCAATGCATCGTCCGAGACATCATGGCGGGTGACGATGAAGGCGACCGGGGTCTCGCCCAGATAGTCGTCCTTCTGACCCACGACGGCCACATCCTGAATGGTCGGATGGCGTCTCAACGTGTCCTCGACCTCTCGCGGATAGACATTATACCCCCCCACGATGACGATCTCTTTCTTGCGGTCCACCAGAGAGACAAAGCCATCCTCGTCGATACGGCCGATGTCGCCGGTGTAGAGCCAGCCGTTTCGCAACGACAGGTCAGGCTCTCCGGTCTGGAGCCGGTAGGCCGTCATCATCTGCGGGCCGCGGACCCTGACCTCGCCGACTTCACCGACTTGCAGGACGCGCTGGTCGTCCTCGACATCGACAATCTCGATCTCGGTCTGCGGAACAGGGCGTCCGACAGACAGGTTCGGCGTCTTTTCGCCCCGCCAGTTCAGGCAGATGGGCGCGCATTCGGACATGCCCCAGCCTTCGAGCAGGTCGGAGTTTGCGGTGGCTTTCCATGCGTCCTTGAGCGTCTGGGGGCAGGCTGCGCCGCCCGTCAGTGCCAGTTGCAGCGACGTGAAGTCCGCGTCGCTCAAAGCCGGCGAGTGGAGAAGGCCGTAGTAGATCGGAGCCGGACCACCGGCAAAGACCGTGACCTTGTGCTGGCCGATCGCCTGCAGCACTTGTTCAGGGGCATAGCGCTCGATCAACACCAGCGTACCGCGCAGGTAGATGGGGGCCAGCATTGCAAAGCCAAAGGCCCAGATGTGGAAGACGGGGGCTACATTCAGGATGCGCTCGGTGTCGTACTGCAGACCCCAGACCGTTGAATGTTGCTGGAACGAGTAGATCAGCGCCCGATGCGAATGCTCGACGGCCTTGGATCGGCCCGTCGTGCCGCCGGTGAAGATCAGCAGAGCCGGATCGTCCGATCCGATGGTGTCGCCCAGATCGCGCAGGGTGGCCAGCGCGGTGCTTTGCGACGCCGTATCGAACAGGCTTTCGTCAACGCACAGGGGGGCGGAGCATCCCAGATCGCCTGCCAGTTTGATCGCGGTGTCGCGGGTGCTCTCTACGCTGAGGATCAGGGCCGGTTTCTCTGCGAACAGCGAAGCCATGTCCGCCGCTGGATAGAAGGGGTTTACCGGCACCACCCGACCGCCCGCGCACATCGCAGCGATCAGAGCGACGACGCTGTGGGCACTGTTGGGCGCGATCACGGCGATCATATCGCCAGGGCTGATCTGGCGGGCCAGCTGCCGCGCGAGGTGCGCGATACGCGTGCCCAGATCCAGATAGCTCCAGCGGACATCATTGCAGATCAGCGCCTCTCGTTCGTGCGCTTGATCCACCGCATCGGCCAACATGTGGCAAAGGTTCAGCGGGGTATGCAGTCGCGCATCCAACGGGCGCGGAGCAACGGTATAGGCCGGTCCAGTCATGGAATGCCCCCTCCCGGGCACGTCATGGGTGGATGAAAAGGTCTGGTCTCAATGGGGCAGGGTGTTGGTGACGATCGATGCCAACGCGCCTGCATGCGCCAAGACATTGCGGGCGAAGAAGTCGGCCTCTTCGAGCAGGGCATCACGCAGGGGATCGCCGCTGGCTAGCATCTCGTAGGCCAGACGCGCTTGCTCGATCAGGAATGCCCCCGCTGCGGTCTGGGCGAACAGGCGCAGATACGGCGTCGCATTTTCCAACAGGATCACGTCTGCCGTATCGGGCGAGGTCACAAAGGCCGTCGCCTGTTCAAGCGCGTCTAGACTGTGGGTCAGGAGCGTCGCGGCTGCAGTCAGGCCCGGAACGCGTGAGGCTTCGTCTGCGAAAGTGCGGAAGCGGGCGATCTCGGTACCGGCGGCCTCGCCACTGTCCTTGCGGACCTTGCGCAGGGTCAGGTCGATGGCCTGAATGCCGTTGGTACCCTCATAGATGGGGGTAATGCGGGCGTCGCGGAAATGCTGGGCCGCGCCCGTCTCTTCGACATAACCCATGCCGCCATGCACCTGCATACCCAGCGATGCGACCTCTACGCCGATTTCCGAACAGTAGGCCTTCACCAACGGGGTTAGCAGCGCCTGACGGCCTTGCGCCTCGGCACGGTCCTCGGGAGTGGCACCGTTGGCTGCTGTCTCGATGGCGCTGGCTGCGCCGTAGCCCAGTGAGCGGCCTGCAGAC
>NZ_JSYD01000066.1:0-15241 GCF_054824005.1 Brevundimonas sp. GN22
GGAAGGTACAGGTTCCAGCCAATGGCGAGACGGTCCTGACGGCCACCATCACGACGGGTGGCTGATATGCGACCGTTGTGCGCCGTATTGGCGTGCGCGGTCGCGTGGGGGCCTCTGATGGGGGCAGCCCTGCCTGCGGTCGCGCAAGAAGCGGCGGTGCCTCGCGCCGAGGCTGTGTCCGAGAAGCCCGAGAACGTATCGGTCGTGGTTTACCGCGACCGGCCCGTAGACACGACCGAACTACTTCGCCGTTCGCGCCAGAGTTGGTCGCGTCTGGATCAGGAGGGTCTGGCGCTGATCGTCGAGAAGCGCGTGGTCGATGTTCCGGCGGGCTATGGCGTTATTCGCTTTAAGGGCTTGGCGACGGGGATTGTACCCCACAGCGCAACCGTCGAGGGACTGCCTGCCGAGCTGCTGGAGCAGAACGCTGACTATGACTTGATCTCGCCCAAGAACCTGCTGGAGCGGGCGATTGGCGAGACGGTGACGGTGGTGCGTACCAACGCCTCCAACGGCGAGGTGGTTGAACAGTCGGGCGTGCTGCGTGCGGGCACCAATGGTGCCGTGGTTGAAATCGACGGTCGCTTCGAGGCGCTGGCTTGCTCTGGCCTGACCGAGCGTCTGGTCTTTGAGACTGTGCCCGAGGGGCTGGGGGCGACGCCGACGCTGTCGATCAAGACGCGGGCAGAGCAGGCGGGCCGCTACGAGATCACGCTGGCCTATCTGGCGACGGGTCTTCAGTGGTCGGCGGACTATGTGGCGCGGGTGTCGACGGACGAAAGCACGATCAATCTGGAGGGCTGGATCACGCTGGCCAATTTCGGCGGCACCAGCTTTGCCGATGCGCCTGTGGTTGTGGTGGCGGGTGATCTGGCCCGTGATGCCGACACGCGGCCTATCCAGTTACGGACGCGCTATGCCAACACCACCTGCTGGCCCCAGCAGAGGTCGCATGAGGGGTGGGTTGAATCTGGATATAATGATTTCGCGGGTGCGCCGCCGCCACCCGCGCCACCACCTCCACCGCCCGCTCCTGCGATGATGCGAGCGGTGGCCGAGGAAATCGTAGTGACGGGTAGCCGGGTGCAGGCCAAGCAGGAGGATTTGGGAGACTATAAGGCCTATGTCCTGCCCCACCTCACCACGGTGGCTGCGCGGCAAACGAAGCAGGTGCTGTTCCTCGCGCAAGACAACATCGCTGTAGAGCGCGTGTTGGTCGTGCCGTTCAATCCATTGGATGAAGACGATCAACCCAATCCGGGAATGATCGAGCTACGTGCCAAGAACGAGGAGGCCACGGGACTCGGGCTTCCGGTGCCTCAGGGCAGCGTTGCCTTCTACATATCGACAGTCGACCAGCCGACAGCCTATGCAGGTGCGGACACCTTGTCCGACACGCCTATAGGATTGCCCGTCCGGCTGGAGTTTCAGGAAAGCCAGCTCGTCACCAGCAAGGTCGTGCAGACCGAAGACAAGAAGCGCGGTCGCGGTGCGCGGGCGAGGCAGGTTGATGCCTATCGCGTGACCCTTACGAACAGTTCGGGCGCAACTGCTGATATCGAAATGCCCGTGGCATCTTGGGAAACCAGTCAGCCGAGCTTCCGGATCGAGCGCGAGGGCCTGCGGAGCCAGATCGATGCAGACACCGGACAACGGGTCTGGCGCACGCGGTTGGCGGCAGGGCAGACACGGACGTTTGACGTCCGATGGTCTTACGACGATCCGGAGTAAGTCTTAGCCGCCGTTGGCGGCTTGGCGCGGACTGAATTTCGGGGCGGGAGCCAGTCGCATGACCTCGCCCTGATAGCGCTCGTCATCGCCATTGATGGCGAAGGGCAGGGCATCGGCGCAGGCTTGCAGCATGGCGTCCAGCCACGGCTGGTCGGCCTTGGCAAAGTCACCCAATACGTGGGTGTGCACCAGTTTCGGATCGCCGGGGTGGCCTACACCCATGCGGGCGCGGCGGAAGTCGGCACCGAGGTGGGCAATGCTGGAGCGGATGCCGTTCTGGCCCGCTGCGCCGCCGCCCTTCTTCATGCGGAAGCGACCGGGGGCCAGATCGATCTCGTCATGGAAGACGATGATCTTGTCGACCGGAACCTTGTAGAATCGCGCAGCCTCGCCAATCGCGCGGCCGCTCTCGTTCATATAGGTCTGCGGTTTCATCAGCAGGATCTTCTCGCCCTCGATCTCGCCATCCTGAATCTTGGACTGGAACTTGGCCTTCTCGGGGCCAAAGCGCCAACGGCGTGCGATCTCGTCAGCGGCCATGAAGCCGATGTTGTGGCGGTTCTTTTCGTACTTTGCGCCGGGGTTACCCAGACCTGCGATGATAATCATGGGGCTTCTCTAGCCTTGGAGACGGGGCAAAGAAAAGCCCCGCAGGGTTTCCACTGCGGGGCTTTGATCTTTAGAAGTCGAAGCGGATTAGGCTTCGGTTGCTTCTTCCGAAGCTTCTTCTTCAGCCTTCGGGCCGCCCGGCGACTTAACGGTCGCGATCATGAAGTCGCGGTCCGTGATGGTCGGGGTGGTGCCGGCCGGCAGGTTGGTGATGTCCGAGAAACGGATGTTGGTGTCGTTCTCGACCTTGGCCAGGTCAACGATGAACGATTCCGGCATTTCGTCAGCGCGGATCAGAACTTCAACTTCGTGACGAACGACTTCCATGGTGCCGCCTTGACGGACGAACGGAGCTTCGTCGCCGTTGATGAACTGGACCGGCAGCGAAATCTTGATCGGAGCCGATGCGTCAACGCGCATCAGGTCGAAGTGCATCGGACGATCCGAAACCGGATCGAAGTCGACGTTCTTGGCGATGACCGGCTGGGTCTCTTCACCGTACTTCAGAGTGACCAAGTGACCCAGCAGCTTGCCGGTGTACAGCGACTTGCGGAACTCGCGCTCGCTCACCGAAATAGCAACCGGGGCCTTGTCGCCACCGTACAGGATGCCCGGGACAGCACCAGCGCGACGAACAGCGCGGGCGTTACCGGTGCCAACGCCTTCACGGACGTCAACGTTCAGAATGATCTCGGCCATAGGGCTCGCCTTCAATACAAGTAAACGCCTGCGCTGAACCTTAGCCCGCGCGGCGGGGTCATGAACCCATCGAATTCAAGAGGGCGGTCCATTACACGGAACAAGGGGGGGACGCAACCGTCCCCGCCCAAATTGCCCGTAGAATCTCAGTTTAGCCGGTAGGTTGTGACTGAGAATCTGCGGGCTGAACCACACTTATGGTCGGCACCGACGTTGGTCGGGGGCCTGCATATTGCGAAGTGCACTGGGCCAGATCGCGGACGATGTGACGACCGGTGCAGAAGATGTCTTCATAGTTCGGACGCGAGGCAGCCAGGCACTGATAGAGCATCAGCTTAGACATGCTGAGGCAGAACTCGTTGTTCGATTCTACCGTCAGTGCGTCGGTGTTGGCTTTGGCTTCGTCGCCCGCAGCGCCGAGAGCGGCGAGTGCGGCAATCGCCAGCGAGTTCACAACGGCGGGCGTGTAAGGCGCACCGCGCAGAGCGCGTTCGGAGACCAGACCGTTACCGCTGTGCGCGGCAGCGAACAGGCGTGCGCTTTCCTCAGCGGACGGCAGACGCGGTACGGAGAGGCTCTTTGCGCCTTCCAGACGGGTGGTACGGTCGGCGACGTGCTGCGTAGCCCAGCGACGACGCGGATCGTTGCGTTCCTGAATCTTGTAGGCGTCGGCCTCTACGCCGTCGGCGATATAGGTGAGGGCGTCGATGTCACGAATCAGAGTCGTTACCATCAGACCTACGGCGGCGTCGGCACCCGGCAGGGTGGCGGCATAGGCGGGATCGGCGACGATTCGGCTGATCATCTCCTGACGCTGGGCCGGATTCGAGCCGTATTGGCGCACGCCGGCGACATACTCAGGCGACTGGAGCGCGAGGATGGCACCGTAGGCGATCATGCCGCGCGACATCTGGGCCGCGTCATAGGCTGCCCCCTTGCGGATTTCAGCCTGGATTTCTTCAGCACTCTGGAAGCCACCGGCCTTGATGGTGTTCAGGTCGCGCACAAAGGCCACATAGACCGATGCCGCCTCGGCAACGCTCTGGTTCAGGGCGATGGGGGGAGGCGGGGCTGCGGGCGGCTCGACTGGCGGGGCCTCTGGTGCAGGCGTCGAACAGCTGGCCAATACGGTGGCCGCGGCCAGAGCGGCGGCTGTGAGGGTACGACCTGCAGTCCATTGACGCAGAAGGGCCGGGCGCGGCTTGAAATCGGGCATCAGCGGGCTTCCCTAGTACTTCGCTTATAAGGACGCGTCCGGAGACGCGACATTAAATGGGGATTAAGGCCGACCAATACGGTGCGAAAATGGTTAGCCGAACCTTAATCGAAGAGCTTTGAAACGGATTCTTCGTTGGCAATGCGGCGGATCGCTTCGCCGATCAGAGGGGCAACGCTGACACTACGAATCTTGTTGCACGACAAAACGGCTTCCGGCTGTTCGATGGAGTTGGTGATGACCAATTCCTTCAGCGGACCGTTGGTCACGCGCTCGACAGCAGGGCCCGAAAGGACGCCGTGGCTGATGTAGGCCGAAACCTCGGTTGCGCCTTGAGCAATCAGGGCTTCGGCGGCGTTTACCAGGGTGCCGCCCGAGTCGACGATGTCGTCAAACAGGATGCAGCTGCGGCCCGAGACGTCACCGATGATGTTCATCACTTCGGATTTGCCCGGTTCCGGACGGCGCTTGTCGACGATGGCAAGGTCGCAATCCAGACGCTTGGCCAGGGTGCGGGCGCGGACCACGCCGCCGACGTCCGGCGAAACGATGATGACCGAATCGCGCGGCTTGGTTTCCTTGATGTCCTGAGCCAGTACCGGCATGGCGACCAGATTGTCGGTCGGAATGTCGAAGAAGCCTTGGATCTGGCCAGCGTGCAGGTCCATCGTGAGAACGCGGTCTGCGCCCGAACGCTCGATGATATTGGCCACCAGCTTGGCGGAGATCGGGGTGCGGCCGCCGGTTTTGCGGTCCTGACGGGCGTAGCCGAAGTAGGGCATGACACAGGTGACGCGGCGGGCCGATGCGCGACGCAGGGCGTCGACCATGATCAGCATTTCCATCAGGTTGTCGTTCGCCGGGAAGCTGGTCGACTGGATGATGAAGACGTCTTCACCGCGGACGTTCTCTTCGATGACGGCGAAGACCTCGTTATCCGCAAAGCGCTTTACCTGCGCCTTAGTAAGCGGAGCATCGAGGTGGTTGGCAATCGCTTGAGCCAACGTCCGGTTCGAATTGCCTGCGAGCAGCTTCATGACCGGTCATCCTTTCGCCGTGTTCGGACTGAAAAAAACTGTGTCCAATGATGTTGCAGCGCTCTCTAGGCCGTGTAGGGAGTCGCATCAACCCGCGTTTCGCCTATTTCCGCGCATTGGCATACGGTTGTGCGCTGTTATAGAGAACGCCAAGGATATGTGATGCGAGTGTGCATCCCGTCTCCGGCAATTTAAGAGGTCGCTCTTGCCCGAACTCAAGTCTCGCTCCGGTTTGTTCCGCTCTGGCCTGTTGCTGATGGGTGTCGCTGCGGCGTCGCTCACGCTGTCTGCGTGCTCGGGCACCAAGCCCCGCCAGCGCCTTGCCTATGAAGAGCGTCCGGTCGAAGCCCTGTACAACACGGGCTATCAGCGCCTTCAGTCGCGCCGCTGGAATGATGCTATCGACTACTTCCAGGAAGTAGAGCGTCAGCACCCCTATTCGGAATGGGCCCGTCGCGCGATCCTGATGCAGGTGTACGCCTTCTATCAGAACAATAATTACAATGAGGCGATTGCTGCGGCTGACCGCTTCATCGCCCTTTTCCCTGGTAACCCCTCGGCGGCCTATGCCTTCTATATGAAGGCCGTCTGCAACTTCGAGCGCATCGTCGATGTGGGTCGTGACCAGGGCTATGCCGAAGCGGCTCTGGCTGGTCTGCGCGATGTCGAGCGTCGCTACCCCAATACGCCCTATGCCACCGACGCCCGCGTCAAGATCGACATGGTCAACGACCAGCTGGCCGGTAAGGAAATGGCTGTCGGCCGCTTCTACCAGCGTAACAGCCAGCCGATCGGTGCCCTGAACCGCTATAAGTCCGTGATCGAAAATCCGGCCTTCCAGCGCACTTCGCACACGCCTGAAGCGCTGTACCGTCTGGTCGAGCTGAACCTGCAACTGGGTCTGCGCGAAGAGGCTGTGCGTAATGCTTCGGTGCTGGGCCACAACTTCCCGGGCAGCGTCTGGTACCGCGATGCCTTTGCCCTGCTGACCGAAGAAGGCCAGCGTCCGGAAGGCATCGATGAGCCGGAAGGCCACAAGAAGTCGATCTTCAGCCGTCTGAACCCATTCGACTGATCCTGACATTTGAGCGCAGAGGCCACAAAAGCCTCTGCGTTCTCGTTACGTTTCCGGTTAGGATCATCCGGAATAACGCGAATCATATTGATCCATGCTGACCAGTCTTTCCATCCGCGACGTGGTTCTCGTCGATGCCCTTGACCTCGACGTGGAGCAGGGGTTGACGGTTCTGACCGGTGAAACCGGTGCGGGTAAGTCGATTATTCTGGACGCTCTGGGCCTTGCCCTGGGGGCGCGTGCTGATTCCGGACTGGTGCGTCGTGGGGCCAAACAGGCTGTAGCGACCGCAGTGTTCATCACCCCGAACGATCCGGACCTGATCGCTGCCATCGAAGAGCGCGGCTTTGAAGTCAAGGTGGGGGACGAGTTGATCCTGCGCCGTATCCTGTCCGCGGACGGGCGTTCCAAAGCCTATATCAATGACCAACCTGCGGGGGTAACGGCCCTCAAGGAGATCGGTTCGCGTCTTGTCGAAGTGCACGGTCAGCACGAGACGGTCGGCCTTTTGGACTGGCGCACGCACCGTGGATTGCTGGATGCCTATGGTGGCCTTCAGCCGCAGCTTCAGGCGGTGGCCGAAGCGGCGCGACTGCTGAAAGACGCCGAGCAAAAGCTGGCAGAGCTCCAGTCGGATGCCGCCAATGCTGCGGCCCGTGCCGAAGAGATTTCCCACAACCTGTCCGAACTGGACGCTCTGGATCCCAAGGAAGACGAGGAAACGGCGCTGGCCGGTGATCGCGCTGTCCTTGGTGCGGCGGAAAAGGCGCTGGCCGATCTGGCCGATGCCCGCACTCAGTTGGGCGGAGACAAGCTGTCGCAAAAGCTGAGTGCGGCGTTGCGGGCGGTCGAGCATGCCCGCACGCGGGCAGGGCAGGCGGGCATCGAAGGCGATCATCCTGTCATCAAGAGCCTGTCGGACGCTGTTGAGGCCATCGATCGCACCATGGTCGAGGCGATGGAGGCGATTGCCGCCGTCGATGCCGCTGCGGACGCGTTCGATTTTGAACCGGGACAGTTGGACAAGACCGAAGAGCGACTGTTCGCCCTTCGCGCCACGGCCCGCAAGCTGAACACCACCGTGGACGCGCTGCCGTCGCTGCGGATCAAGCTGCGCGAGCAGTTGCGCCTGATCGAGAACAGCGAAGAAGCCCTGACCAATGCCCGTCGCGAGGCGGCGCTGGCGGCTCAGGCGTATGACGCGGCCGCATCGGTGCTGTCTGAAGCGCGCGGGGATGCTGCTGAACGGTTGAAGGTCGCGGTGCTGGGCGAGCTGGGACCGTTGAAGCTGGAACGCGCCCAGTTCCGTGTCGCGCTGGAACCCATTGAGGCTCGCCGCGGACCGGAAGGCCGCGAGAACGTGCGCTTCCAGGTGGCCACCAACGTCGGTACCGATTTCGGCCCGCTGGACAGTGTGGCGTCGGGCGGTGAACTGGCTCGCTTTGCCCTTGCAATGAAGGCTGCTCTGGCCAGCCGCGAGGACATTATCCAACCGGTGATGATCTTCGACGAAGTGGATCAGGGCGTCGGTGGTGCCGTGGCCGAAGCGGTGGGGGGACGTCTGAAACGTCTGGCAAATGGCGCGCAGGTTCTGGTGGTGACGCACAGCCCGCAGGTGGCGGCATGCGGCCATACCCACTGGAAGGTGCGCAAGGCCGACAAGGACGGTATGACGACCTCGACGGTTGATCCGTTGAACGAGACTGATCGTCTGGAAGAAATCGCCCGCATGCTTTCGGGTGCGCACGTTACGGACGAGGCGCGCGGTGCGGCTCGCCGCCTGATCGGCTAGGTTTCGTCCGGCAAACCTTGGTCTGCCTTTACCCTGCCTCAGTAAGCTCCTATCTGCGCCCCCATGCCGCTTCACATGATCAAATTGGCCGTTGGTGTGCCGGACGTAGAATGGCTGGAACGCCGCGCCTCCAAAGGCGCGCCGTTGATCGTGCATACCCGCATGAGCCCCAAGCGAGCACCGGAAATGGAAGGCGGCGGTTCGCTGTACTGGGTCGTCAAAGGCTCCATTCTCGCGCGCCAGCCGATCATGGACATCAGCACCATCGGTGAGGGTAAAGCCAGCCGCTGCGAGATCACGCTGGAGCCCAAAGTCATCCGTGTGTCGCCGACGGTTCGCCGCGCTTTTCAGGGCTGGCGCTATCTGGAGCCGAAAGATGCTCCAGTCGATCTGGATGTGATCGACACCGGAGAGACGCCACCCGAACTGGCCGCCATGTTGCGCGAACTGGGAGCGTGGTAGGCCGTCATTCCGGCTTGTACCTTCTCGAGATCATTTCAATGGACGGCTTTGGTGCCGTCCTTCTTTTTTCTGACCCCTGTCCTATCGGAACGCCCTCTTGTTCAGTCCCGCTCACAAGCACACCCTGAAAGACCTGCTGGTTCTCGCATGGCCGGTCGTGCTGGCGCGCGTGGGTATCATGACGATGGGTCTGACCGATGCGATTGTGGTGGGACACCATTCATCGCGCGAACTGGCATTCCATTCTCTGGCATGGGCACCGACTTCGATCATCCTGACGACGGCTGTCGGTCTGATGATGGGCGTTCAGGTGATGACCGCCCGCATGCGTGGCGAAGGCCGCTATGAAGAGGTCGGCGCGGTGCTACGTCGGGGGCTGGTGTATTCGCTGCAGCTGGGCCTGGCGGCCATGGTGCTGTTGGCGCTGGCAGGGCCCCTATTGCTTCCGCATCTGGGGTTCGAGGATGGATTAGGTGAGGGCGCAGCCTTGCCGCTGGTCGTCTTTGCCTTGTCGATGCCCTTCTATCTGATTTCGGTTGCGGCACAGTTCTTCCTCGAAGGTCTGGGCAAGCCCAAGCCGGGCATGTGGGCGATGTGGATCGCCAACATCGTCAACATCGCGCTGAATATCGTGCTGGTGCCGGATATGCTGGGCCTTGGTATTCATGGCGCGGCAGCGTCGGCGTGGGCGACTTTTGGTGCGCGTGCGGCGCTGGTGGTGTTCCTCGTGATCTACATCCTGCGCATGCCGGAAGTGAAAGCGTGGGGCCTGTTCAGCAAGCCCAAGCGCGACCGCGAGACCGAACGCGAACAGGTCAAGGTGGGCCTTGGCGCGGGCGCATCCAACTTCATCGAAGTGGGGGCGTTTTCGGCCATGACCATTGCCGCCGGTCTGATTGGTGCCAACGAAACGGCAGGCTGGGCCATTGTGATCAACACCTCGGCCATCGTCTTCATGCTGCCGATGGGTCTGTCGTCGGCAACCGCTGTGCTGGTGGGCAAGGCCTATGGCGCGGGCGACCACGAGGGCGTGAAACGGGCAGGCTGGATCGGCATGGGCGTCGTGGCTGTGCTGGCCACAGTGGTCGGCCTCATTATCTGGCCGACAGCGCACCTGATTACGGGTGCCTATACCAATGACATGGCGGTGCTGGCGATTGCTGCTCCGGCTTTGGCGCTGGCGACCTTCTTCTTTGTGGCCGATGCCGTTCAGGTGGTCGCCGCACACGCCAACCGCTCGGCGGGCGATGTGTTGATGCCCAGCCTCATGCACTTTGTGTCTTATGGCGTGGTGATGATCCCGCTCGGCTTTATTCTTGCCCCGACGATGGGCGTGGACGGACTGGTCATGTCGGTTATCGTCGCCAGCCTTATCTCGGGTGTGCTGTTGGGTGTGCGTTTCCACATCATTTCCAAGCGTGCAGCCCTCACTTCGCACCAAGCGATAGGGTGACGCGGCGCGAAAGCGTCTCTATATCCCAAGCCTTACTCTAATTTAGTGGACGATCATGGCCCGTATCCTCATCACCTCGGCGCTGCCCTACATCAATGGCATCAAGCACCTTGGGAATCTGGCCGGGTCGATGTTGCCCGCAGACGTCTGGGCCCGTTTCAAGCGCGGCGAAGGCCATGATGTGCTGTACATCTGCGCCACCGACGAGCACGGCACGCCGGCCGAGCTGGCCGCTGCCGCCGCCGGTCAAGACGTTCAGACCTATTGCGACGAACAGCACCTGATCCAGAAGAATGCAGGTGAGGCCTTTGGCCTGAGCTTTGACTGGTTCGGTCGTTCGTCGGGTCCGCAAAACCGCGCCCTGACCCAGCACTTCTGTCAGGCGCTGGAAAAGAACGGCCTGATCGAAGAGCGCGTGGATCGCATGATCTATTCGATCGACGATGGCCGCTTCCTGCCTGACCGTTATGTCGAGGGTACCTGCCCGCACTGCGCCTATGAAAAGGCGCGCGGCGACCAGTGCGACAACTGTGGCCGTCTGTTGGACCCGACCGACCTGATCAATCCGTATTCGTCGGTTTCGGGCAGCCGTAATCTGGAAGTCCGCGACACCCGCCACCTGTACTTGCTGCAAACCAAGGTCGAGGATCAAATCCGCGCATGGGTGAACAGCAAGGCCGATTGGCAGCCGCTGGCCAAGTCCATCGCCAACAAACACCTTGATGAAGGTCTGATCGACCGTGGCATCACCCGCGACTTGTCGTGGGGTGTGCCGGTTGTCGGCCCTGACGGTGGTCCGCGTCCGGGCATGGAAGGCAAGGTCTTCTACGTCTGGTTTGACGCGCCGATCGAATACATCGCCGCCACCGAAGAGTGGGCCGATGCCAACGGCAAGACGTGGAAAGACTGGTGGCGTCTGGACGAAGGCGCAGAAGACGTCCGCTATGTCCAGTTCATGGGCAAGGACAACGTCGCCTTCCACACCGTCAGCTTCCCTGCGACCATCATCGGTTCGGGCGAGCCTTGGAAGACCGTCGACCAACTTAAGGCCTTCAACTGGCTGAACTGGTACGGCGGTAAGTTCTCGACCTCGATGAAGCGTGGCGTCTTTATGGATCAGGCGCTGGAGCTTCTGCCCGCTGACTACTGGCGCTGGTATCTGACCGCCTATGGTCCGGAACATTCGGATGCCGCGTTCACGTGGGAGCAGTTCCAGAGCGCGGTGAACAAAGACCTCGCCGACGTGCTGGGCAATTTCGTGAACCGTATCGTCAAGTTCACTGAATCGAAGTTCGACGGCGTCGTGCCGGAAGGTGGCACCGCTGGCGAAGTCGAAGCCAAGCTGGAAGCCGACATCCGTGCGGCTCTCGCCGAGGCGACCGAGCTCATGGAAGCCATGGAGTTCCGTAAGGCTGCGGCCTCGATCCGTGCGGCGTGGGTGCTGGGTAACGAGTACCTACAGTTCGCCGCACCGTGGACCGCGCTCAAGACCGATCGCGATCAGGCGGCTGTGGGCGTGCGCACGGGCCTGAACCTCGTGGCTCTGTTTGCGCGTCTGGCGGCACCGATCCTGCCGTTCACCGCACCGAACATCGCGGGCACCGTCTCGTCGACCGATCTGAGCTGGCCCAAGGCGGACGAGGACTTCCTCAACGCCCTGCCGGTTGGCCAGAAGGTTCAAGCCGCCAGCGTCCTGTTCACCAAGATCGACGACACCATGGTCGCCGAATGGTCCGAACGCTTTGGCGGTGCGGAAGCCTAAGGGTCAACCGCTGACGGGGAGGATGGAATGTTTGAAATCGGTTCTGTCGATCCGCAACGTCTCGCTGCCATTCAGGTGCGCTTGGCGCAAACCGGACGGGCTCAGGTTGAAAACGTCCTCTCTCCCGCATCGGCCAAGGCTCTGTACGAGCGGGCCGTGGAGGCGCAGTTCAATGTGGTCACCCGCAAAAGCGATGGCCACATGGACATGCCGTCCGAGTGGCTGAATATGCTGACGCCCGAGCAGAAGTCGACCTTTGCGCAGGCGGTTCAAAACGCCGCCACCCACGACTTCCAGTATCTGTACGACAACTACCCCTTTTATGACGCCACTTCGGCGGGGCATGCCGACGCCTTCTGGCAGTCGGTGGTCGAGTTCCTGAACGGCGAGGCCTTCCTCGGTCTGGCTCGCACTCTCACCGGCGAAGATCGTATCGCACTGGCGGACGCGCAACTGACGCGGTTCCGGCGCGGGCATTTCCTGACCGAGCACAGCGACGAGGCGGCGGGCAAAAATCGCTTCTATGCCTATGTGCTGAACCTCACGCCCGCGTGGCGCATCGACTGGGGTGGGTTGCTGGCCTTTCACGGAGAGGACGGCAATGTCGAGGAGGCTTTCACGCCCCGCTTCAATACGCTGAACCTGCTCAAGGTGCCGACGCCGCATTCGGTCACTCAGGTCGCGCTATCCGCAGGGGGGCACCGTATCTCAATCACCGGGTGGCTGCGCGGTCGATAGGCAAAAAGAAACCCCCGCAGATCGCTCTGCGGGGGCTTTTTATTGATCGACGGGCTCAGCTTTGAATGATCGGATATCCGGCCTGTGCCCAGGCCGTGATGCCGCCTGTCAGATTGACGACCGGCTGGCCGTCCTTGGCCGTCGGGCCGACGAACTCGCAAACCCGACCGCTGCGACCGCCCGACTTGCACTGGACAATAATGGTCTTGTCCTTGGGCAGGTCCAGCGCATCCCATGCTTGCGGCATTTGCGATAACGGGGCGAGGGTGGTGCCCTCGATGCGAGCGGCGTCGTATTCGTCCTGTTCACGCACGTCGATCATGACGGCCTGACCGGAGGCCAGCAAATCGCGGGCCTCCTCTACGGTGACTTCATTCACGCTCATGTTGCGGGCTCCGGTATAGGGGCGGTGGAAGACGAAGGTGTCTCGGTTGCCGTGGTCGTGGGCACTTCAACAGCATCGGGTTCTTTACCGCTCTTCTTCAGGTGCTTGGCGGCTTCTTCATCACTGATGGCGAGGAAGGCCGGAACCTTGGCGTTGAAGCCTGCGAGGTGGCCAGTGCGTACGATCACTTCGCGACCGCCATCCCAGATCATGTGCAGGGCGACGTACAAAACGACGACCAGACCGATGTAGCCGATCCACGAATATTTATGCAGCAGCTTGGCGATGAAGCTGGCGGCGATACCCATCAGGGCAATCGACAGGACCAGACCGAACACCATGACCCACGGATGTTCGTGGGCGGCACCGGCGACGGCCAGCACATTGTCCAGCGACATGGCGACGTCGGCGATAATGATCTGGGTGAGAGCGGCACCAAAGGTTTTACGCTTCAGGCCCAGCTCTTCGGGCGACGGACCGGTGCCGTGCTCGATACTCTGGGCCAGTTCCAGCTCTTTCTGGGCCTCGGCCTGGTCGTGCGTGGCCTGTTCGCGCAGTTCGCGCCACATCTTCCAGCAGACCCAAAGCAGCAGGAAGCCACCGGCCATCAGAAGACCGATGATGGCGAGAAGTTGAATCGTAATGAGTGCAAAGCCGATGCGCAGAACAACGGCGATGGCCAGACCCGCAAGAATGGCCTTACGGCGCTGGTCTTGTGGCAGGGCGGCGGCGGCAAGGCCCACAGCAACAGCGTTGTCGCCTGCGAGCACAAGGTCCATCAGGACTACTTGGCCGAGCGCGACCAGTTGGCTGACGAAATCAGGGGAAGATAAAAAGTCCATGCTCGTAGATTAGACCCTGCCGGAGCATGCGCCAAGTTGTCGCGCACCTCCGGCATGGGCCTTATTCGTCAGGCGGTGCGCTTTTGGGCGCGGGCAGCCTCGTAAAGGGCGATGGCCGCAGCGTTGGACACGTTCAGCGATTCAAAACCGCCGGGCATCGGGATCTTGGCGATGGCTTCGCAGTGCTCGGTGACCAAGCGACGCACGCCGTCGCCTTCGGAACCCATGACGATCACGGTCGGGCGATGGTCCAGAGCCTCTTCCAGAGTCATCTGTGCAGCGCCGTCCATGGCGATGGCGCGCCATCCGTAGTCATTCAGCTTTTCCAGCGCGCGCGACAAGTTGGTGACGCGGGCATGGGGCAGGCGTTCGGTTGCGCCAACAGATGCCTTGGCCAGTGCGCCGGCGAGGGCGGGGGCATGACGATCCTGCACAATTATACCGCGTGCGCCGAACGCGAGGGCCGAGCGGAAGATCGCGCCAACGTTCTGGGGATCAGTCAGTTGATCGAGCATGACCAGCACGCCCTGTGCCGGATCTGCCAAATCTTCCAGTGCGACGCCTTCGAGCGGCTGACATTTAAAGGCGAAGCCCTGATGAACGGCTCCCGGAGGCAGAATTCGATTCAATTGTTGGGAATCAACGACTTCGATTCTGTGCCCGTGCACCAAATTCTGCGACTCGATTTCCTCGGCACGGTCGGCCGTGACGATGAGTCGACCCGTGCCACGGCGGGCAGGATTGGTCAAAGCTGCCAAAACCGGATGGCGGCCCCAAAGAAAATTGTCTGCGTTAACAGCGGCTTTGGGTGATTTTTTACCCTCAGACGGGGTTTTGGGTGCCTGTTGGTGCGAGGAATTACCTCGCGAGGCACCCTTTTCGTCGCGTCTGTGGAAAGATTGTTTTTTCACGGCTTTTTGGTCGTTGCGTTCTGAAAAAGGGGACACTATAAGACGGCCTCCGACGAGGCCACGGGCTTTCGGTGAAGGCGCTCTCCTAATACAGGCGTCGCCCGACAGCGAAGGCTTTTGTTGTTATCCGGTTTAATAATCGGCTGATGGCAAATCCAAGTCGGCACATTGCAAAGCGCGCTGGGGGAATGTCCCGAGCGGCAAAGGGGGCGGACTGTAAATCCGCTGCGTAAGCTTCGCAGGTTCGAGTCCTGCTTCCCCCACCACGCGCTTGCAATGGCCGAGTTCTTGGACCAGAACCCCCAAGGAAAATCGGGTGCGGATTCGTTGCTCTCGTTCGAGAGCGACCTGGCCGCATTCTTCGTGCGGGTATAGCACAATGGTAGTGCAGCAGCCTTCCAAGCTGAGGATGTCGGTTCGATCCCGTCTACCCGCTCCAGGTTTTATGAACTGAGCACAGCGCCCTTCCGTTCCGGACCCGGGCCACAGGAGTTTGGCCATGGCCAAGGAAAAGTTCGAACGCACTAAG
>NZ_JSYD01000067.1:0-6752 GCF_054824005.1 Brevundimonas sp. GN22
GACTATCGCCGTATCGTCCAGATGGTCCAGAAGGGCGAGCGCGAAGCCCGTCAGGCCAAGAAGGAAATGGTCGAGGCCAACCTGCGTCTGGTTATCTCGATCGCCAAGAAATACACCAACCGTGGCCTGCAGTTCCTGGACCTGATCCAGGAAGGCAACATCGGTCTGATGAAGGCCGTCGACAAGTTCGAATACCGTCGCGGTTACAAGTTCTCGACCTATGCGACGTGGTGGATCCGTCAGGCGATCACCCGCTCGATCGCCGACCAGGCGCGTACCATCCGTATTCCGGTGCACATGATCGAGACGATCAACAAGATCGTCCGTACCCAGCGCCAGATGCTGCATGAAATCGGTCGTGAAGCGACGCCGGAAGAGCTGGCCGAACGTCTGGCCATGCCGCTGGAGAAGGTCCGCAAGGTCCTGAAGATCGCCAAGGAGCCGATCTCGCTGGAAACGCCTATCGGTGACGAAGAAGACTCGCACCTCGGCGATTTCATCGAGGACAAGAACGCTGTCCTGCCGATCGATGCGGCCATCCAGTCGAACCTGCGTGAAACCACCACGCGCGTTCTGGCCTCGCTGACCCCGCGTGAAGAGCGTGTTCTGCGTATGCGTTTCGGCATCGGCATGAACACCGACCACACGCTGGAAGAAGTCGGCCAGCAGTTCTCGGTTACCCGTGAGCGTATCCGTCAGATCGAAGCGAAGGCTCTTCGCAAGCTGAAGCACCCGTCGCGGTCGCGTAAGCTGCGTTCCTTCCTCGACAGCTAAGCCGGATCACGGCAAGGGCGGTGTGGGGAACACCGCCCTTTGTATCTTCGCCTGATCAAGGACGCGCATGACGACGCCTAAACTGGTCATCTTTGATTTCGACGGAACGCTGGCAGACACCTATGGATGGTTCCTGTCGATTCTGGACGACGCCATCGCGCGGTTCCGCCTGTACAAGCCGGGACCCGACGAAGTTGAAGCCATGCGCGGCCTGTCGGCCCGTCAGGTGATGACCAGGATGAAGGTCCGTCCGTGGAAGCTTCCGGCTATCGTGCGCCATACGCGCCGCGAAAAGCTGAAGGCGGCGGCGACGACCCAGTTGTTCGATGGCATTCCAGACCTGCTGCGTGATCTGCGCGCTGCCGGTATCAAGGTGGTCATCGTCAGTTCGGACACGACCGAGTCCGTGCGTCAGGTGCTCCAGCGCGAGGGTATCGAGGTCGATATGCTGAACTGCGGCGCGTCGATCCACGGCAAGACGGCCAAGTTCAAAAAAGTGCTCAAGGCCATGGGCGTGGATGCCAAGGACGCGGTCAGCGTCGGCGACGAAATCCGCGACATCGATGCGGCCAAGCCGATTGGCATGAGAGCCGGTGCCGTGTCGTGGGGCTATACGCTCCCCGAAGCGCTGGCCAAGCATAATCCGGCCTATTTGTTTAAGGATGTGGCGGACATGCGCCGCATCCTGATGGGGCAATAGATTTTAAAAGGCGGCTCTTATGGGCCGCCTTTTTCTTTAGCCTTCGAGAATGGTCTCGAACCCGCCGAAGATCATGCGGCGACCATCGAACGGCATTTCCATCATGGCCATCTCGGGTTCCTTTTCGAGGTTCTGCCATGCCGCGTCGCATGTGGCTTTGTCCGGCCATACGATCCACGACACGACGATGGCCTCGTCTGCCTCGAGTTTCACCGACATGGGGAAGCTGGTCAGCTTGCCATCGGGAATGTCCACGCCCCAGTTCTCGCTCATGGCCGTGGCACCGTGGCGCTGGAATGCGGGCCACGTCGTGCGGGCGTGTTCGAGATAGGCGTCCTTGTCAGATGTTTTGACGGGCGCGGCCATGATGCTGAGGTAGGGCATTTCGGTTCCTTTCATACGGCGGATGCAGCGGTCTTCAGAGCCGCGATATCGATCCGGCCCATGGTGTTCATGGCTTCGACCACGGCCTTTGCGCGCGCTGCGTTGGTATCGGACAGGGCGTCCAGCAAGAAGCGCGGGGTGATCTGCCAGTTCACGCCCCAGCGATCCTTGCACCATCCGCAGGCGCTCTCGGTGCCGCCGTTTCCGACGATGGCATTCCACAGGCGGTCGGTCTCGGCCTGATCTTCGGTCACGGCCATGATGGAGACCGCCTCGGTCTGGGGGAAGGCGGGGCCGCCATTCAATCCTGCGAAGCCGCGACCGCACAGGGTGAAGGTGACCAGCAGTTCCTCGCCTGCTTTGACGGACGGGTTGTCCGTGGGGCTGTTCAGGACCTGTTCGATCCGGCTTTCGGGCAAGCCGAGCGACATGTAGAATTCGGCGGCGGCCTTGGCTTGACCAATGTCGTACCAAATGCAGGTGATGAGCTTCTCCGGCATGGGCTCTATCCTTCTGTAGCGAGGCGCTCTGCAACCTCGGCCAGTTGATCGGCCACCGTGCCCCAGCCCTCGTGGAATCCCATCGCTTTATGCTGATCGGCGGCGGATTGCTCCCAGTGGCGAGCGCAGGAGGTAAATCGGGTGCCTTGGTCTTCCGGCTCGAAGGTGTCGATGCGGATGAAATTCATCGATCCGGACTGCGGATGCCATCCCTCGGTTATAGCGCCGGTGGTCACCAGCTTGCGGGCCGGTTCGACCTCCAGAACAACGCCGTTATAGGCGTGCTGTTCGCCCTCGGGCGATTGCATCACGACATTGGCGCGGCCACCCGGATGAAGCTGGTAATCGACGATGGGGGTGATCCATGGACGAGGAGTGAACCATTCGGGCGCGTGGTTCACATAGGCATCCCAGACCTGTTCGGGGGTCGCCTTGATGAAACGGGTGACGGATAGATCGAGCGACATGATGTGACCTCAAGCTTGATCGGGCGTGGGCGGCGCGGCGGCAGGGTCCATCCACATAATCTCCCAGATGTGGCCATCGGGGTCCGCAAAGCTGCGGCTGTACATGAAGGGGTATTCGACCTTGGGGTTGGGGTCGGCGGTACCACCGGAGCGGCCTGCGGTATCGACCACACGGTCCACGCCCTCGCGGCTGTCTTCGGACAGGCAGATCAAAACCTGCGCGGAGGCATGGGCGTCAGGGATGGTGCGGTCAGTGAAGGTTCGCCACTTGTCGTGGGTGAGCAGCATGGCGTGGATGGTGTCGGAGAACACCATGCCGGAGGCTGTGTCGTCCGAGAACATCGGGTTTCGGGTTGCGCCTACAGCCTCGTAAAAGGTCGTCGAGCGCGCCAAATCCGTGACCGGCAGATTGACGAAAATCATCTTGGGCACGTCGTATCTCCCATTCGTCCGGCCTCGTTCGGCGGGCCGGATAGGAAAACGACGTTATCACTTGCCTGGTGCGGTGGCGACGCAAGACTTCGTTACGCGTCTGGCGCGAACAGGCTCAGGCCTTGGTGTCGAGCAGGGTGCCCATCATGGCGTCCGCCGTGCGGGTGACGGAGAGGCTGGCTGCAAGCTGGGTGCGGGCGGCGGCGGCTTCGACCGATCCGGTCTGGGCATTCTGCAGCGGGGCCACCACGGTCTTGCGGGCGATGGCTTCAAAGCGGTCGACGGCGGCCTGAGGCGCGACGGTGGTCGTGGGCAGAGATTGCAGCATCGAACTGTTCCCGACTGCGCCCATGGGGGTGGGCGACTGGGGCTAGATTGCCACGCTTTGGGCCAATGGGGAATGAAGGAAGATGGTGAACACCGATTTCGCCCCACCGTAGCCTTGTTTCGTGTATAGAGACGCCCGTTCGCCCGGCTTGAGGAACTCGTCCTTGGCCGGGCGCGGTCGTTCTAGGCCGCACCAAGTTCTATTTAGATCGTATATCCATGCCATTTCCAGCCGTTCATCCTGCGTTAGACCGCGCTCTCTCCAAGAAAGGGTACGCTGAACCGACTTCGGTTCAGGCTGCCGTGTTGGAAGTCGGGCATGGGGATGCAGATCTGCTGGTATCGGCTCAGACGGGTTCGGGTAAAACCGTAGCCTTTGGTCTGGCCGCTGCCTCTACTCTCTTCGACGGCGAAGAGAACCTCGGTCAAGCCGGCGCTCCGCTGATGCTTGCTATTGCTCCAACCCGCGAACTGGCCCTGCAGGTCGCCGCAGAGCTGACCTGGCTCTACGGTGAAGCCGGTGCCAAGATCACCACCTGCGTCGGTGGCATGGATTCCCGCAAGGAAGCCCGCGCCCTCAGCTTCGGCACGCACATCGTGGTCGGTACGCCGGGTCGTCTGAAGGACCACATCGACCGTGGTGCTCTGGACCTGTCGGCCGCTCGCGTCATCGTCCTCGACGAAGCCGATGAAATGCTCGACATGGGCTTCCGTGAAGACCTCGAGTACATCCTCGAGCAGGCTCCGGAAAACCGTCGTACCCTGCTGTTCTCGGCGACCATCGCCCGCGACATCGCTGTTCTGGCCAAGCGCTATCAGAAAGACGCTGTGCGTATCGACACCGTCGACCGCAGCCAGCCGCACAACGATATCGAATACCGCGCCATGCGCATTATCCCGCAGCAGATCGAAAGCGCTGTTGTTAACGTTCTGCGTTACTTCGAAGCGCCGAGCGTTCTGGTCTTCTGCTCGACCCGCGCTAGCGTGAATAACCTGCAAGCTGCCCTGCTTGAGCGTGGTTTCGCCTCGGTCGCCCTGTCGGGTGAAATGGGCCAGCGCGAGCGTAACGAAGCGCTGCAAGCGCTGCGTGACGGCCGTGCCCGCGTCTGCGTCGCCACCGACGTTGCTGCTCGCGGTCTGGACCTGCCGGATCTGGGTCTGGTCGTTCACGCCGAACTGCCGATCAACAAGGCCACTATGCTTCACCGTTCGGGCCGTACCGGCCGTGCGGGTAAGAAGGGTGTCTCGGTTCTGCTGGTTCCGCACTCGCGTCGTCGTAAGGCTGAAATGCTGCTGAACTCGGCCGGCGTTGAAGCTGTATGGTCGGGCGCTCCGACTGCAGAAGAAATCCTGGTCAAGGACGAACAGCGCCTGCTGGCTGCGCCGATCTTCACGCAAGAACCGGCTGCTAGCGATGCAGAACTGATTGCGCAAATGGTTTCCGAGCGTACGCCGGACCAACTGGCAGCGGCTGTCGTCAACATGCTGCGCAAGAACCTGCCGACCCCGGCGAACCTGAGCGATCCGGGTGAAGGCCCGCAACGCAAGCCGCGCCGTGAAGGTGAAGCTTTCGAGCCGTCTTTCGCATTTGACCGTCTGTCGTCGGACGAGTGCAGCTGGTTCCGCATGGACATCGGTCGCAACCGTAATGCCGATCCGAAATGGCTGATCCCGATGATCTGCCGCATCGGTGGCATCACCAAGCAGCAGATCGGTTCGATCAAGACCTTCCCGGAAGAGACCCGTTTCGAGATCGCCAACACGCACGTGGAAGCCTTCAAGAAGCTGGCCCAGATGAACACCGAAGAGGCGAACATCACGCCTTCGGATGCGCCGCATGCGGGCATGTTCAAGGGTAGCCGCGACCGTAACTTCGGTGATCGTGGCGGTGCCCGCGATGGTGGTCGTCCGCCGTTCAAGCGCAAGCCGTTCGGTGACAACGACCGTGGCGAGCGTTCGGACCGTGGTCCGCGTCAGGAACGTGGCGAGTTCAAGCCGCGCGAAGGCGGTGATCGTCCGGACCGCGGTGCTAAGCCGTTCCGTCCCAAGGCTCCGGGCGGTTTCGCCGGTAAGCCGGCTGGCGGTGGCTACAAGGGCGGTGCAGGCAAGCCTGCGTTCGCCGGCAAGGCCGCTCCACGCAAGGCCAAGCGTTTCGACTGATTGACGCTTAACCGTTGATATATGAAGGTGCCTCCGGATCGCTTCCGGAGGCATTTTCTTTATGACCCAACCTGCAAACGGCGAGCGTTACGCATCGTTCGAGGCCTTCTATCCCTATTACATCCACGAGCACTCCAATCGGGTCTGCCGCCGTATCCATGTGATCGGCACGGGATTGGTGATCGCGGCCTTTGTCGCGTTTCTGGTGACGCGCAATGCGTGGTGGCTGCTGGCCATGCCGCTGGTGGGGTATGGCTTTGCATGGATAGGCCACTTCTTCTTCGAGAAGAACCGTCCGGCGACCTTCAAATATCCCCTCTGGAGCCTGATGGGGGATTTCCGCCTGTTCTTCGAAACCGTCAGCGGCAAGCGCAAGTTTTAGGCTTTCCGTGACCTTCGCGGTGGCTGGCGCAGGGTAAAGCCGTCGCTGCCGTCAAAGGCGGTGGGGAGCCAGTCGTCGCAGTGATCCGACGCACCCGCGCTGACGAAGGCGTGGCCCCAGCCGCCCTCGGTGTGGGCGCTGCGCCGCTTTGCGCCCAGTGCCTCCAACAGCGGCGCGGAGACGACGGGGAGGCGTACCTTTACGGCCCCCATCTTGTACCCGGCCTGTTCGATGGCGCGGACCAGAGACGGAACCGCCGTTGCAGGAGCCCCGGACAGCCAGGCGATATCGAGGATTTCGAGCACCGGCGCGTCGATGGATCGGGTCTTGGACAGCTGTGCCAAGGCATAGGCGACCAGTCCGCTCTCGTCGTGGTAGCCGAGCACAAGCGGCGGCATGTAGCGGTCGGGGCCCGCGCAATACCAGCGCAGAGTTGCCGGACTGCGGTCGCTGACGAGTTGGTCCTCGTCGCGCAGCTTTTCCCACAACTGGCCAAAGGCGGAGTGTTCGGACAGGTCCTCGATGACGTGGATGTTGCGTGGCCATTTGACGCGTCTGGGGTCGAACAGATTGGCCGCGCGCGGGGCAAAACACTCGCCCAGTTTGTCGTTCAGCCTTGGCCAGCG
>NZ_JSYD01000007.1:0-19662 GCF_054824005.1 Brevundimonas sp. GN22
CCGAAGGTGTGATAGGCGACCGGCACAGGGATCGGCACGTTGATGCCAACCATGCCGACGTTCACGCGGGCCGCAAAGTCACGCGCGGCGCGGCCGTTCTGGGTGAAGATGGCGACACCGTTGCCGTATTGGTGGTTCGACGGCAGGGCCAGCGCTTCTTCGAAGCTGGCGGCACGGACGATCTGAAGGACGGGACCGAAGATCTCTTCCTGATAGGCCGTCATTTCCGGCTTCACATGGTCGAACAGTGACGGGCCGATGAAGAAGCCCTTATCGTGACCTTGCAGGCTGAACTCGCGGCCATCGACGACCAGTTCGGCACCTTCCTCGACGCCCTTGTTGATCCAGCCGACCACGCGCTCCTTGTGCGCCTGGGTGACGACCGGACCATAGTGGGCGTCCTTGTCGGTCGAGACACCAACGCGCAGGGTCGGAATTTCCGAGACCAGACGCTCGCGCAGTTCGTCTGCGGTGCGCTGGCCGACCGGAACGACCACCGGCAGCGCCATGCAGCGTTCGCCAGCCGAACCGAAAGCTGCGCCCGTCAGATCCTTGATGACCTGATCCATGTCGGCGTCCGGCAGGACAATGCCGTGGTTCTTGGCACCACCCATGGCCTGAACGCGCTTATGGTTCTGCGCGCCCTTTTGATAGACGTAGTGGGCGATGTCCGAGGAGCCGACGAAGCTGACGGCGTGAACCAGCGGGTGCTCGAGGATGGCATCGACGGCCACCTTGTCACCGTGGATCACGTTGAGCACGCCTTCGGGGGCCCCTGCCTCCATCATCAGTTCGGCCAGACGGATCGGCAGCGACGGATCGCGTTCCGACGGCTTCAAAACAAAGGTGTTACCGACGGCGATGGCGACGCCGAACATCCACATCGGGATCATGCCGGGGAAGTTGAACGGGGTGATACCGGCCACGACGCCCAGCGGCATACGCATGGAATAGACGTCGATGCCCGGACCGGCACCAAAGGTGTACTCACCCTTCTGGGCGTGCGGGATGCCGCAGGCGAACTCGATGACTTCCAGACCGCGCTGGATGTCGCCCTTGGAGTCAGCGATGACCTTACCGTGCTCCGACGACAGCAGGGCGGCCAGCTCGTCGATATTGGCTTCGACCAGACGCTTGAACTCGAACATTACGCGGGCGCGGCGTTGCGGATTGGTGGTCGACCAAGTCTCAAACGCGTTCTGGGCGGCCTGCACAGCGCGGTCCACTTCGGACACGGTGGCCAGTTGCGCGCGGGCCTGAACCTCGCCGGTATTGGGGTCGAACACATCGCCATAACGGCCAGAGGCCCCGACAAACGATTGGCCGCTGATGAAGTGGTTGATGTCGCGCATAGCGTCTCGCCCTTCCTGATGTTTCCTGAGGTGACCGGATCGAGCCGGTTCGTTGGAGACAGTCCTATCAATCAAGCGGCGCTTGGGATAATGCAAAAACGCAATGCCGATGATGCAATTTTGCGGGATAGCCGATGTTTGACTGGGATGACGCTCGCGTTTTTGCCGAGGCTGCGCGTTCCGGCGCGCTGGGTCGTGCCAGTACCCGACTGGGCATGGATGCCGCCACCGTAGGCCGCCGCATCGCGCGGTTGGAGACGGCGCTTAAGGCCACATTGGTGGTGCGCGACCGTTCGGGCCTTCGACTGACCGCTGCGGGATCACAGTTTCTGAAGTCTATCGAGCTGGCTGAACGCGCTTTGTCAGATGGCGAACAGGCCGTGCGCCCCGATACCGTGGGCGGCACGGTGCGCATTTCAGCCTCCGAAGGGTTCGGTACAGCCATCCTCGCCCCTGCCCTGCCCGATCTGCTGCGCGAGGGACGCGGTTTGCGGATCGAGCTTGCGGCCAACTCCGGCTTTCTGTCGCCGACGAGGCGCGAGGTCGATCTGGCCATTACGCTGAGCCAGCCCGACGCCAGCCGCCTCGTGTCCGAGCCGCTGACTGACTATCAACTGGCGCTCTATGCTGCACCAAAATACATCGCTGCACATGGCGAACCGCAGTCGATTGCGGCCCTGAGCCAGCACACCATGACCGGCTATGTCGAAGACCTCATCTATGCGCCCGAGCTGAACTATCTGGACGAGATCACCACCGGACTTCACGCCCAACTGGCCTCGTCCTCGATCCGCGCCCAGCAGGAGATTATCGCGTCGGGCGGAGCTATCGGCGTCCTGCCATGCTTTATGGCAGACGGGCTGACACGCATCCTGCCCGATGTGATCCTGCAACGCCGCTTCTGGCTCAGCATCACCGCTGACCTCGCAGACACCGCCCGCATCCGCACCGTCACCCGCTGGATCCGGACGCTGTGCGAAGAACAGAACGACAGGCTCAATCCATTGTCGTGATCTTGCGGTCCCATCGCAGCAGGAGGCCCGCGTACAGCCCGTTCACCCCGATGCCGGTCACGAGAAAGAACAGACCTAGCCCACCAGCAATGTCTACGTCTGTGCCCTTCATCATCAGCGGACCAAAGATCGGAAGCACCGCAAGAAAACCTATGCCTGCGAGGACCGCGCATGTCAGAAGGGCCCATCGACGCGGCAGCGACCATGTCGGCTTCAGCGCCCCATTCCACTGCATGGGAAGACGCTTATGCGCTTTGAAACGCGCATCGCCCCAGACCACAAATGCGATCGCGGCGATCAGATAGGCGAGCGTGCATAGCCAAAAGAGCATGACCCGATAGAACCATGCTCTCCCATCGGCTTCAATGTCTGACGAGTGAAGGGCGAACCTCGGACGGATTAGCGCCTGTACCCCACCTTACCGAGCGGGATGGGCGTCGGGTTCAGCGCCACCCAGTCCACAGCCAGCTGGAACAGGATCGCCGTATCCCCGCCCTTGCGCTTGACCTGTGCAATGACGTCGCGGGCCGAGGCCTTCTTGTCCTCCGGCAAGGGCGTACCCGCTGCGAAATAGTCCAACAGGGCATCGGCCATCTTTTTGAAATCGGCATCCCAGTTGATGCCGCCATTGCTATCCAGTTCGCGGGCGATTTTGCCGCTTAGACGAATGACCTCGCCCTGTACGGTCGATGCCGCGCCACTACCCGGCACCAGCAGCGCCCATAGTTCTTCATGCGCATCGGCCCAGTTGTCTGCCTTGATGACGATGGGCGAGCGGCCATCATAGACCTGCCTACGCGGAACAGGCGGCACCCCGAACAGGTCATAGAGGCGATCCAGTCCCGCCGAGGCGTCGTCTACTGTCTCAGGGTTGAAGTCCGTACGATAGAATTCGAACCGTTCGCCAATGCGCGTGACGTGGGTCTTGGCCTCGTCCGGCACTGCGCCGTTCAGATGCGGGACCAACACTTCTGCGACTGCGGCAAGCGTGTCCAACGACGCATTGGTGCTTTCTGCCAGCGCCTTCATTAGCGGCGTCAGCCCCGCGTGGTTCGTCGTGTCGGGGTTCGCCCCACGTTCGAGCAATAGAGTGACATTACCCGCATGGCCGACGTTTGCGGCCTTGTGGAGAGGCGTATCACCCTTGTTGTACGGCAGAAGGGGGTCAGCACCGTTATCCAGCAGAACTTCAAGGCGCCCTTGAAAATGCCCTGCTCGTGAATGGAGCGGGGTCAGGCCATAGCCATCCGGAGCCCCGATATCCGCTCCGCGCTCTATCAACCAAAGCGCGACCTCGTCAGGCAGTTGATTGAAGGCCAAGGCGGTCTGCTTCGTGTAGCCGCCCCGAGCGTCTGGATGACACGCCGCGAGCGCGGCCTTCAACGCTTCGACGTCCCCCCTGCCCAACAGATCGTTAAATGCACGCGGGAGGGTCATCTTGAGCTTGGGCATACGACTCGCTTTTTACAGGACGCTACGGCAGGCACGCGGCAGTCCCATGATAACGTCCGGCGTTGACCGAGGTTTCCCTAGCGGCGCTTTACAGCCATGCCTTGATGCCCACGACGAAACGCGTTTCGGACGCGTCACTGCCGGATGCCTCGCGCCAGTCGCGGGTCTGGCCAAAAGCGCGGCTCCAGTCGACGCCGACATAGGGCGCAAACTCTTTGCGGATTTCATACCGCAGACGAAGGCCCGCCTCGATCGACGACAACCCCGATCCGATCTGGCGTTCGGGAATGTCTTGCGCCGACAGCGACACACCGATGACGGGTTGCACGATCAGCTTCTGGGTAATGCGCTGGTCGTACTCGGCTTCGAGTTCCGCCGTCACATCCCCCTTGGTGGAGACATAGACGCTGGCCGAGGTTTCCCACCAATAGGGTGCCAGCCCCTGCACCGCCAACACCAGTGACGTAGGGTCGGAGCTGTCTCGGGAATAGTCCTGACGGAGACCGGCCTGCACATCCCAGAACGGCGCGACCGCACGGCTGTAGAGCAGTTCCACGCCCGCAGCCTCGACGCCGTCGTTCAGGTCGAACTCGCCGTCGGTCTTGAGCCACAAGCGGTTGATGTCGCCTCCGGTCCAGCCCTGCACCTCCCACGCGCCGTGGTCGGGTCCGTCGCCTGCGGAATATTCCAGCTTGTCGATGAACAGTGCCGTCGTCGGCATGGCCCCGTTCTCATGGGCGATGACCGCTCGGGACTTGGCCATGTCCGCCGGATTGAAATAGAGATCCGCAGCGTGGGCGGGGCCGGAGAGCGCCGCCGCAGACGGTCCCGCTACAGGCGGGTCCACGCGTGGAGCCGACATGACGTGGCCTGCGTGAGGGTCAGCCGCTGGCGCTGGCATGGTGTGTTCCGCATGGGGATCAGCCGTCGGCGCTGGCATCGTATGCCCAGCGTGGGGATCAGCCGTCGGCGCTGGGATCGTGTGACCAGCGTGAGGATCAGCCGTCAGCGCTGGCATCGTATGCCCAGCGTGGGGGTCAGTCACCTTGGCGGGCGCTTGCTGCGGCTGGGGGTGATGGTGGGCGTGGCTGTCCTGAGCCGAGGCCATACCGGCGACCAGCAGCATGTGCGTAGCGATCAATGCGGCGCGGATCATGCGACCTCTCCGTCCAGCGGGCGCACGGTCACGACGTTGAACATGCCGCTGTGCATGTGCATGAGCAGGTGACAGTGGAAGGCCCAGTCCCCCGGCGCATCGGCGGTCAGGTCAAAGCTAGCGGTACCGCCCGGCATGACGCTGACGGTGTGTTTCAACGGCTGATGGCCTTGCGGTGCGCCGTTCACCAGTTCGAAGAAATGGCCGTGCAGGTGGATGGGGTGGACCATCATGGTGTCGTTCACCAGCTTGACCCGCACGCGCTCGTCTCGCTCGAACCGGATCGGCTCGACCAGTTCGCTGAATTTACGCCCGTCGAAGCCCCACATGAACCGTTCCATATTTCCGGTCAGGTGGATTTCCAGCGTCCGCGCGGGCGGCCTTGGGTCCTTGTTCGGGCGCAAGGACACGAGGTCGGTATAGAGCAGCACGCGGTGATCCACGTCCTCCAGCCCCAGTGGGCGGTCGCCGATGCGGTCCACCGGATTGGGCGAGATCATATCGACGCCGACACCCACCGCCATACCGTCGGGCGCATTGGCCGGATCGCGCATGGCCCCTGCGGAATGGTCCATGGGTGGTGTCGCTGGCCCCATGTCGTGGCCCATGGCGGCGTGACCCATGCCGGAATGGTCCATGCCGCCCATGCCCATATCGCGCATGGTCAGGGTCGGCACTTTGCGAAGGGGCGTTACCTCTGCGGTCATACCAATACGCGGGGCCAGCGTGGCGCGGGCCATACCCGAACGATCCATCGCCTCGGCCACCACCGTATAGGCACGGTCACCTGACGGGCGGACGATGACGTCATAGGTTTCGGCCACCGAAATCTGGAACTCGTCCACCTCGACGGGGCGGACGTTCTCGCCATCGGCCTGAACCAGCGTCATCGCCAGACCGGGGATGCGGACGTTGAAGATCGACATGGCCGAGGCGTTGATGATGCGCAGCCGCACCCGCTCGCCCGCTTGGAAAAGTCCGGTCCAGTTCTCGTCCGGCCCGTGGCCGTTCACCAGATAGGTATAGGTCGTGCCGTTGACGTCGAGGATGTCGCGCGGGTCCATCCGCATCGCGCCCCACATCCGGCGCTCCGATGCCGACATACCGTCCTCGCCCGAGATCAGGCCCGCCAGCGTCGTCTTTTGCTGATTGAAATAGCCGGGGCTCTTCTTCAGCTTTTGCAGGATTTCGTGCGGATGCAGGAAGCTCCAGTCCGACAGGACCAGCACGTGCTCGCGGTCATACCCGACCGGATCGACGCCCGCCGGATCAATCACAATCGGCCCGAACATGCCCATGGCTTCCTGCATGTTCGAGTGGCTGTGGTACCAATAGGTGCCCGACTGGATCACCGGAAACTCGTACACAAACGTTTCGTTCGGGCGGATGCCGGGGAAGCTGATGCCCGGCACGCCGTCCATCTGGAACGGCAGCAACAGTCCGTGCCAGTGGATCGAGGTATCTTCGTCCAGCGTATTGGTAACCGAAATCCGCGCCCTTTGCCCTTCACGCAGACGGATCAGCGGCGCGGGCATGGTGCCGTTGATCGTCACCGCATGGCCCGTGCGACCACCGACATTCACGCCCGCATGGCCGACCGTCAGCTTGATGTCATCGCCGCCTAGCGTCGGCATCTGCGGCACGGTGCCAGCCGTCCCGCTCTGTGCCCACGCTGGAAACGCCGACGACGCAGCTACCAGCCCCGCTCCTGCGGTCATGCCTTGCAGCAGGCGTCGGCGATCAAAGGGACGAGAACTCATCGGGTACAATCCAGACGCGAGCGTGGGACGGTGAACTCGCCTTGCGTTCCTAGCGGGATATCGGGGTCATCCGTCAAGCGGGACATAGTGCAAAACGGGCACCGGATCGCTCCGGTGCCCGAAATCACACGTCGCGTCAGACCCTATGTCGCAGGCCTAGATCGGTGCGCCCGGTGGCACGGCCTGATCCACCTTCAACACTGACCACCCCGCCACTTCACCCGTCAGAATATCTGCCAGATAACGGGCATGTGCTGTTTCAAGCCTATCCCCGCGCGTGCGCTTCAACGCCTCGCCAAAGGCCTTGCCCGCATCCAGCACAGCAGCCTTGGCGGTCGGGGTCAGGGCGTGACCGTCCGACAGCTTGGCCAGATAGGACGCATAGCGACTGCGCACGACGCGGCGCAGTTCGGCCTGACGCGGGCTGAGCGAGGCACTGCCTGCCAGTTCGGATTGCAGTCGGTCCAGCATTTCGGTCAGCGACAGCTGCGACGGATCACGACGGTTCTGCTCGACCAACTGGTTCAGACGTTCAGGAGCCAACAGGGTTTCAAACACCGTCTCGGCCACGGCGCTTGCGGCATTGGTCGGATCGAACGCGCCGCCGACGCGGCCCTCGAACAGCTCGATACCGAACTGGCGGTCGCCCGAACCCGACTGGGCCGATGACAGCAGGTCGAGCAGGTCGTCGCGCAGATCGAGTTGGGCCGGAGCCAGCACGCCCATCAGCGAGGAGAGCGCCGCACGCTGGACATCCGCAGGTACGGATTTGGCGCTCTCGAAACCGTCGCCCTTGACCGCATAGCTGTAATCCAGCCCTGCAATCTGTCGGGCCACCGCCGTCGTCTGATAGCGGTGGTAAAGATAGATCGGGACGATCACGCGGCGAAGGTCCGCAGCGGGCGCACCGTCAGGCAGGTTGTTCAAACCGAACCGCGACAGGGCGATGCGGCGCACCTCCATCACATTGGCCAGTTCCGCCACAGGGTCTTCGCCATTGTCCCACATGGCCCCATAGGGTTGCAGCGAACCCAGCGGGCGGGTGTCGCTGTCATTGACGAAGCGATAGCCCTTGGCCTGCGCCTCGGCGGCCAGCGCAGCGCGGCGGGCAACGGGATCAACGCCTGCGCGGTCGCCGTAGAGCCAGTTGACCGTATAGTCGTCCCACGCGCCAACGCCCATCGAATAGGCATTGGAGACGTCCAGTTCGCCATTACGGGCAATCACCCACGGCGCGGGGTAGTCCAGCACCGAGGCGCGGCCTTCATATCGCGAGGCGGCAAAGTTGTGCGACAGGCCCAACGCATGACCGATCTCGTGCGCCGACAGGTGACGCAGGCGGTGATAGGCCAGTTGGTCCGGATCATCGAAACGGCCCGTGCCGGACTTGTCCGCACCCAGCAGGCCTTCAAAGATCATCTTGTCCTGACGGTCGCGCAGCGAGCCTAGCTGCACCACGCCGCGCACGATCTCGCCCGTGCGGGGATCGTTGACACTCGTGCCGGTGGACCAGCCGCGGGTCTCGCGGTGAACCCAGGCGATGATGTTGTAGCGGGCATCCATCGGATGCGCCCCTTCGGGCAGGACCTCGACACGGAAGGCATCGATATAGCCTGCCTTGTCGAAGGCCGATTTCCACCAGTTGCCGCCCTCGATCAGAGCCTCGCGGATCGGCACCGGGGCGGCGCGGTCTACATAGAAGACGATGGGCTTTTTGACGGTCGAGCGTTCCGCCGTCGGATCGGTCTTTTCCAGACGGAAGCGACGGGCCAGTCGGCGCACCACCGGCTCTTCCAGATCGGCAGCAAAGTCTACTAACAGGGTCTGGGCGGATGTCCCCGAGCGCGGGTCGTGCGGCACCGTTTCAAAGCCGTCGTCAGGGAGGCGGATGAAGCTGTGACGGATCGCCAACGACAGCGAGCGGCCATCGGGCGCTACGCGATTGATCGAATTGGCCGGCTCGTCAGAGGTGAAGGTCTGGACCGTCTGGAACTCGATGTTGTCGGGGAAGACCAGCGTCTCGCCCGCTTCGAGATAGGACAGGTTCGGGGCCAGCTTATAGCTGCCCTGACGGGTGTTCTTCAGGCGTGCAGCGGCATTGACGGCATCGCGTTCAAGAAAGCCCGAGAGGTCCACACTGATGCTGCCATCGGCGTGGCGCTCGGCCACTTCGCCTGACCAGACGATGGAGGTCGCAAAGCTGGCGGCGACGGCGTTTTGTTCGTCTGCACTGGCTCCGACCGCACGATAGGTGTGGTTCTCGAAACGGGCGAAGACGCGGTTTCCCACCACGCTGAAGGCCACCACCTGCGCCTCGCCAAGCGCCGAACGATCAAGGCCGGT
Source organism: Brevundimonas sp. GN22 (assembly GCF_054824005.1). Taxonomy (NCBI): domain Bacteria; kingdom Pseudomonadati; phylum Pseudomonadota; class Alphaproteobacteria; order Caulobacterales; family Caulobacteraceae; genus Brevundimonas; species Brevundimonas sp. GN22. The sequence continues at coordinate 9,077 of NZ_JSYD01000007.1, forward strand.
GCCGTCCATGCCGATGCCCGCGGAGATGCCCGGCTGATAGAGATAGCGGCCGATGATGCCGCGCTCGTCGGGCGCTCCAAAGCGGGCCGTGACCTTGCCGCGCTGGGCATCCACCCGCACCCCGAACAGGCCGTCCTGCCACGCTGCAGGAGTCACCGCCGCAGGCACCGTCTGGGCCATTGCTGCCGGAGCAAAGGCGGTCGCCAGAACCAGAGCAGCCGCGCCGCCCATCAAAACCTTGCGCAAAACCATATTCCCCATCCTCGACAGCGCCCCCTCAGACGCCGCCCCTGACCTGTCGTCCAATAAGAAAAGGCCCGGCGCAAGGGCCGGGCCTGATCGTGACCGTTATTTAACGCACACCGATCGCCGAAGCATCCGGCCTGCGGGTATCGGCGGCCCCGTAGAAGGTGTCGCCCTCGATCATGATCGACTGGGTCGAGCCCATGGTCATGGACGGACGGGTCTGGTGTCCGCGCTGTTGCAGCAGACGCTCGACATCGGGCGAGAAGCCACCTTCCAGCTCCAGCGGTGCGCCGCCCCAGCCTTGGTTGATGCGCGGCCGCATGGCCGCCTCGGCGACGTTCAGCTTGTGGTCGATGACGTTGGAGACCAGTTGAACCATGGTGGCGATGATATAGCCGCCACCCGGCGTTCCGGTGACCAGCCACGGCTTGTCATCCTTGAACACGATCATCGGCGTGATGGTCGAGCCCAGACGCTTGCCCGGTGCCGGAGAGTTCGGCATCCCTTCGGTGCCCCATGAGAAGTTGTCGACGTGGTTGTTCAGCAAGATGCCCGTCCCCACCGGAGCGACGTGCGCGCCGTAGGAGTTGGACAGGGTATAGGTGACCGATGCGGCGTTACCGAACTTGTCCGCCACCGAATAGTGGGTCGTGTCCTGGCTCTCGTACGGATACGGGTTGCCGTCCGGCAGGTTCGAGCCGTCCAGCGTCGTCTCCAGAGACACCAACTTCACGCGCTCTTCGGCAAAGCCCTTACTGGCCAGACCATTGGCAGGGGTCGCCCATTGCGGATCGCCACCGACCAGACGGCGGTCGTGATTGACCACCTTCATGACCTCGGAAATCAGGTGCAGGCTGTCGACACTGCCCCAGCCCATCTTGGCCAGATCATAGTGCTCCAGCATGTTCAGCGCCTGAGCGACGCTGACGCCCGAGGCCGTGGGCGGCATGTAGGCGATGCGGTTGCCGCGATACGAACCCCAGATCGGCTCCGAGACGATGGCGCGATAGTTGGCCATGTCTTCCATGGTGATCAGCCCGCCACCGGCCTGAATACCGTCCACAATCTGACGGGCCAGCGCGCCCTTGTAGAACTCGTCCGCGCCACCCGCAGCGACCTTGCGCAGGCTCTCGGCCAGCAGGGGCTGACGGAAGACTTCGCCCACCTGATAGGGGGTGCCATCAGCCTTCAGATAGGCTTCGGCGGCACCCGGATCGCGGGCCAGAACGCGGGCGCGACCTGCCGTGGCATCGGCCTCGCCGTCGGTCAGGACATAGCCTTCCTCGGCCAGTTTGATCGCAGGCTGGATCAGGTCCGACCACGACATGGAGCCAAAGCGTTTGTGCGCTTCCCAGAAGCCCATGACCGTGCCCGGAACAGCGACATTGCGCATGCCCGAGGGCGTGGTGCGATCCTGTTTGCCATCCGGCCCCAGCAGGGTCTGCGACGTCAGGGCCGACGGGGCCGTGCCGTAATAGTTGATGGCGATGTCGGCGGCCGGACGATCCGGCGTTGCGGCCATATGGATGACCATATAGCCCGAGCCACCGATGTTGCCTGCGCGCGGCAGGGTCACGGCTTCGGCAAAGCCGACGGCCAGCGCGGCGTCCACCGCATTGCCGCCCTTGGCCAGAATCTCGACACCGACGCGCGTCGCCAGATCGCTTTGGCTGACCACCATACCATCACGCCCGATGACCGGATTGTGGATCTGGCCATAGTTGACGATATCGCCGCCACTGCCCGCGCCCGGATGGACCGTCGCCTGCTGGGCCAGTGCCGGAGTGCAGCCGATCAAGGCCGCAATTGAGGCCGCAGCCCAAAGATTCATACGTCGACGCAACATGCTCGCTCCCCCCAAGTCCGCAAAAATTCACGGTCAAGGTCACAATTTAAACACCTGGACGCATAGAAAGCGTCACTAATGCGCAACGGAATGACACAATTCCAAACCGCTTCAGAGCGATAGCATTCCAAAAAACCCCGATTAACAAGCGTTTTTTAGATAACGGCGTCATAGAGTGGCGTTATCTCGGCAAAATCACGCCGCTATACAGTTGCCTAGACGTCTAAGGACTGCGACAACTTGCCTGAAGCACTTTGCCTGCCCGTCCCGGTCCCAATCCGGTCCGGTTTGCAAGGGTGCCATTCGCGAGGAGGGAATGGGGACCAGCCCCGCGAATGAACTGTCATCAGAGGGGAACACTCGACTATGTCTCATCGCACCGGACGCCGGACTATGCGCACGGCAATGCTGGCTTCTACGGCCTTGCTCGGCGCTGCGTTTGCCACCACCGCTTTCGCCCAGGACGCATCGGAAGAACCGACCAGCGTTGACGAAATCGTTGTCGTTGGCTCGCAAATTCGTGGGGCCAAGGTCACGGCTGCACTGCCGGTCACCGTCATCAGCGAAGACGACATCATCGCTGCCGCTCCGGCGTCGGGCGATGACCTGTTCCGCGCGATCCCGCAAATGGGCGACGTGACCTTCAACTCGTCCTACCTTCCGGCCACCTCGAACTCGGCCCGTGGCGACACCGGTTCGGTCAACCTGCGCAGCCTCGGCATCGGCAACACGCTGGTTCTGCTGAACGGCCGCCGCGTCGTCGGTCACCCGACCTCGCAAGCCAACGAGCACCTCGTTCCGGTTCTGACCTACAACACCAACGCCATTCCGGTGTCGGGCCTGAAGCGCATGGAAGTGCTGCGTGACGGTGCCGCCGCTATCTACGGCGCGGACGCCGTGGCCGGTGTGGTCAACACCGTTCTGCGCGACGACATGACCGACTGGACCGTCTCGGCTCAGTACGGCGGTGCCGAGGGTACCGGCATGCGCGAACTGAACTTCTCGCTGTACGGCGGCACGGACATTCAGGAAGGCCGCGGCAACGTCTCGCTGTTCTTCAACTACGATCACCGCGACGAGCTGAAGACCACCGACCAGGACTACACCGCGTCGAACGACCTGCGCGGTCTGTTCGCTGGCACCGGCTTCGAAAACAGCTCGGGCCTGAACGGTACGTCGAACCTGTCGCCGTGGGGCCGCTTCACCGTTCGTGGCACCGGCACTGTCGGTGGCCGCAACTACAGCGCCTTCACAGTGGTTCCGTCGACGACCGCAGGCTGCCTGACCCAACTGGCTGACGGTATCTGCCTGCGTAATACCGCCACCCTGCCGGGCGAGCTGAACGCCGACACTCCGGCCATGGGCCTGACGGTTATGCCGGAAGTCGACCGCTTCAACCTGTTCGTGACCGGGCGCTACCAGATCAACGATGCCGTCGAGGCCTTCGGCGAACTGGGCGGTTACCGCGCCAAGTCGCAAGCCTATCAGGAGCCGATCGGCACCGCTTCGGGCGTCAGCTTCATCATCCCGGGCAGCAACTACTACAACCCGTTCACCAACGATCCGCAGATCACCCTGACCGGCTACCGCTTCTCGGACATGGGCCCGATCAGCGTAGCTGTGACCAACACGCAGTTCCGCATCCTCGGTGGTCTGCGCGGCGAGTGGAACGGCTGGAACTGGGAATCGGCCCTGATGTGGTCGGAAGCTTCGGCCAAGGACGTGTCGGACAATATCTCGGCGACCAAGCTGCAGGAATGGTCGGCCAAGAATACTCCGGACGCCTATAACTTCTTCAACGGTGGCACGCTGGGCAACGTCCGCGTCGGCGACGGCACCCCGTCGAACCAGGCCGCTCTTGATGCCATCCGCGTCGACATGGTGCGTCGTACCAAGACCGAACTGGGCCTGTGGGACTTCAAGATCTCGCGTCCGGACATCTATCAGCTGCCGGCCGGTCCGGTCGGTATCGCTGCCGGTATCGAGCTGCGCACCGAATCCCAGCTTGACGACCGCGATGACCGCATCGACGGCACCATCCGCTACACCAACCTTGCCGGTGTCGTTTCGTCCGACCTGATCAACCAGTCGGAAAACCCGGACACCTACGGCGAGCGTGACGTCTTCTCGGCCTACCTCGAGGTCGCTGCTCCGCTGGTTTCGCCGGACATGGGCGTGCCGCTGGTGCACAACCTCGAAGTTCAGGTCGCTGGCCGCTTTGAAGAGTATTCGGACTTCGGTTCGGTCGCCAAACCCAAGTTCGCAGCGGCGTGGGACGTCGTCGACGGCTTCCGCATCCGCGGTTCGTGGGCCCAGGGCTTCCGCGCTCCGAACCTGGAACAGATCAACGCAACCCTGATCACCCGTTCGAACTCCTCGAACGACTACATCTATTGCGAAGCCCTGATCCGTCGCGGCGCACTGAGCAACATGAACCAGTGCGGTGCCAGCGCTCCGGTCCCGACCGGTTTTGTTGACTACGCCAGCTTCAACCAGAACCACGTCCGCAAGCTGACGGCAGAGCGCCGCTCGGGTAACCCGGACCTGGAGCCGGAAGAGTCGGAAACCCTGTCGATCGGTCTGGTCATCCAGCCGCGCTTCATTCCGGCCGAAATGGGCGACTTCACCATCACCGCTGACTGGTGGCAGGTCGAGCAAACCGGCATGGTCGGTCTGTTCCGCGGCCAGAATGCCCTGATCCTCGACTACCTGCTGCGCAAGAACGGTTCGTCGAACCCGAACGTGGTTCGTGCCGACGTGACCGCAGCCGATCAGGCGATCTTCGCCGGCACCGGTCTCGAGGCTGCCGGTGAAGTGCTCTACATCACCGACGCCTATACCAACCAGCAGCCGCAAACGGTTGAGGGTCTGGACCTGGGTGTGATGTGGAAGCTGCGCACCGACCGCTTCGGTGACTTCAGCGCCAACCTGAACGTCTCGCACCTGATCAAATACTACCTCGACATGTCGCCGGGCACGCAAATGCTGGCCGACGGCAAGGCTTCGGGCGAGATCGCTCCGTCTATCGCCATCTCGGGTTCGATGGGCGACATGATCGCCGACTTCGGTCGTCCGGAGTGGAAGTGGTCGCTGTCGACCACGTGGCGCAAGGATGCGTGGACCGTGGGTGCCTTCACCCAGTACATCTCGGACCTGTATGACGACAGCCTGACCAACTCGGCTGGCGACTACTGGACCGTAGACTCCACCATCACCGCCAACCTGTACACCGAGTACGCCTTCGGCGAGTCGGAACTGGGCGGTGCCCTCTCGAACTCTTCGGTTCGCGTTGGCGTCCGCAACATCACTGACGAAGCTCCGCCGCTGGCCAGCGGTGGTTATGTCGGCACCGTGTATCAGCCTTACGGCCGCTACTGGTACGCCAGCTTCCGCAAGACCTTCTAAGCGGTCTTGAGACGATCCGGGCGGGGAGCGATCATCGCTTCCCGCCCTTTCTCTTTCGAGTATCCCTTTTCAGAGTTATGGAGCCGATTATGAGCCACGCCACGCGTCGCCAGACCTCGCTCAAGGCCATTGCCGTTGCCGCCCTCGGCATGGCCTCGATTGCCCTTGGAACTTCTGCTGTAGCCGGCCCTCTGTCGCCGGAAGCCCACGCCAGCATCCTCGCCTCCGTCGAAGGCAACACCGCCGCTATCGACGAAACCGCCCTGCAAATCTGGCAGTTCGCGGAGCTGGGCTATCAAGAGCACCAAAGCTCGGCCCTGCTGGCCCAGCGTCTGCGCGACGCAGGCTTCGCGGTCGAAACCGGCATTGCCAACGAGCCGACCTCCTTCCTGGCCACCTTCAAGAACGGCGAGGGTCCGGTAATTGCGGTGCTGGCCGAATATGACGCCCTGCCCGGCCTGTCGCAGACCCACAATCCGGTTCAGGAAAGCGCCGGTGGCAATGCGGGCCATGGCTGCGGTCACAACCTGTTCGGCACGGCTTCGGTCTATTCCGCCATCGCCGTGAAGGAATGGATGGTCGCCAACAACATCAAGGGCGAGCTGCGTGTCTATGGCACGCCCGCCGAAGAAGGCGGCTCGGGCAAGGTCTATATGGTCCGTGACGGCCTGTTCGACGACGTGGACGTCAGCGTCCACTGGCACCCCGGCAATGTGAACTCGGCCAGCCAGGGTAACTCCATGGCCAATGTCTCGGGCAAGTTCCGCTTCTATGGCACGGCGGCCCACGCGGCTGCGGCTCCGGACAAGGGCCGCTCGGCTCTGGACGGCATCGAGGCAATGAACGCCATGGTCAACCTCATGCGCGAGCATGTGCCGGACCGCACCCGCATCCACTATGCGATCACTGACGGCGGCAAGGCTCCTAACGTGGTTCCTGCCTATGCCGAGGCTTATTACTACGTGCGCCACAACAATCCGGAGATCGTCCGTGACGTTCTGGAGCGCGTGAAGAAAGCCGCGGAGGGCGCTGCGATCGGCACGGGCACCCGCGTCGAGTTCGAAGCCATCGGCGGCGTCTACTCCATGCTGCACAACGAGACGTTGATGCACGTCATGGACCGCAACCTGCGCAGCGTCGGCGGTATTGAATGGACCGCCGAGGAAACTGCCCTGGCCCGCGAAATCCAGAAAACCCTGACCACCCAGGAAGACTTGACCAGCGTCTCGCGCATTCAGGAAGCATCGACGGGCGGCGACTTCGGCGGCTCGACGGACGTGTCCGATGTGTCGTGGGTCACGCCAACGGTCGGTCTGTCGACCGCCACCTTCGTGCCGGGCTCGGCGGGTCATAGCTGGCAAAATGTTGTGGCGGCAGGCTCGACCATCGGCCTCAAGGGCGCGCGCCTGGCGACCAAGACGCTGGCGCTCACGACCGCAGAACTGTTCCAGTCTCCGGACGTCATTGCCGAGGCAACGGCCGAATTCGAACGCCGTCGTGGACCGAACTTCGAGTACCGTGCCCTCCTGGGTGATCGGGCTCCGGCGCTAAACTATCGCGACTGATAGATCGGCCTGACGGCAAAAAGAAGGGGCGGCACCTACTGCAGGTGCCGCCCCTTTTCATTTGTCGCCTGCCAGACCTTAAGCGGTCGGGCGGGGTTCTGGATCCGAGACCGGAACGCCCGTCAGATCGGCGATCTCGGCGGCCACTTCCTCTTCAGGTGTCAGCGGCACCGACGACGACGGACCGGCAATCGGCTCACCCACGTCCTCGCGGTTCGGCGGGGTGCCGTCCTTGAGCAGTCGGTTAATCTCTTCGCCCGACAAGGTCTCGTACTCGAGCAGAGCCTGAGCCAGAGCCTCGTGGTCGGCCGCCTTGGTCGTCAGGATGTTGCGTGCTTCATCCCAGCCCGAGTTGACCAGACGACGCACTTCCTCGTCGATGATCTGGGCGGTCTGCTCCGAGATGTTCTGGGTGCGCGACACCGAGTGACCGAGGAAGACTTCTTCCTGGTTCTCGCCATAAGCCACCGTGCCCAGCTTGTCCGAGAAGCCCCAGCGGGTGACCATGGCGCGAGCCAGCTTGGTCGCCTGCTCGATATCCGAAGACGCGCCAGACGTGATGCTGTCCTTGCCGAAGATCAGCTCCTCGGCAACGCGACCACCGGCCAGAATGGCGATCCGGTCGATCATCTGCTGGTACTTCATCGAGTAGCGGTCGCCTTCCGGCAACTGCATCACCATGCCCAGCGCGCGACCGCGCGGGACGATGGTCGCCTTGTGCACCGGATCGGTCATCTTGACGTTGAGGGCGACGATGGCGTGACCGGCTTCGTGATAGGCCGTCAGGCGCTTCTCTTCCTCGTTCATGGCCATGGACTTGCGCTCGGAGCCCATCATGACCTTGTCTTTTGCGTCCTCGAAGTCGCGGTGGGTGACCATCTTGCGGTCCTTGCGGGCCGCGGTCAAAGCCGCTTCGTTGACGAGGTTGGCAAGGTCGGCACCCGAGAAGCCCGGCGTACCGCGCGCAATCGTCTTGACGTTCACGTCGGCGGCCAGCGGCACGTCCTTCATGTGGACGCGCAGGATGTGTTCACGACCCGACACGTCGGGGTTCGGCACAGTGACTTGACGGTCGAAACGACCGGGACGCAGCAGGGCCGGATCCAGAACGTCCGGACGGTTGGTCGCGGCGATCAGGATGATGTTTTCCGAGGCTTCAAAGCCGTCCATTTCAACCAGCAACTGGTTGAGGGTCTGTTCGCGCTCGTCGTTACCACCGCCAAGGCCTGCGCCACGGTGACGGCCCACGGCGTCGATTTCGTCGATGAAGATGATGCAAGGGGCATTCTTCTTGGCCTGTTCGAACATGTCGCGGACGCGCGAGGCACCCACACCCACGAACATTTCCACGAAGTCCGAACCCGAAATAGAGAAGAAGGGCACACCCGCTTCACCGGCCACCGCGCGGGCCAGCAGGGTCTTACCGGTACCCGGAGGGCCCACCAGCAGAGCGCCCTTGGGGATCTTGCCGCCCAGACGCTGGAACTTCGACGGGTCCTTCAGGAAGTCCACGACCTCTTGGAGTTCTTCCTTGGCTTCATCGACACCTGCAACGTCGGCAAAGGTTTTGCGACCCTTGTGTTCGGTCAGCAGCTTGGCCTTGGACTTGCCAAAGCCCATCGCGCCCTTCGAGCCACCCTGCATGCGGTTCATGATGAACAGCCAGAAGCCGATGATCAGGATGACCGGCAGCATCAGGCCCAGCAGGCCCGACCACCACGGTTGCTTGGTCGTCTTGACGTCCACAGCGATACCCGCCGCGTTCATCTTCTCGACCAGATTTTCGTTCGGTACAGGAACGGTCGTCGTGAATTTGGTATCGTTCTTGTAGACGCCGTTTACGGCATCGCCCCGCACGGTGACCGACTTGATCTCCTGCCCGTTGATGGCGGTGACCAGTTGGGAATAGTTGATCTCGGCCGGACGTCCGGCAGCAGCAGGCGAGACGGCCTTGTTGGCCAGTCCACCGCCAGTGGTCATGGTGGTGTAGGCCACAGCCATGAGCAGTAGGATGCCGGCGCCGATGGCAATATTTCGCAGGTTCATGCGGTCCTCGGTTTCCCGACACAGCCACAGAGCTGCACCGGACAGAAGTCATTCAAGATGAAAATAGGGCAGTCGGACCGGTTTCGCCATGCCACAGGTCAAACAGGTTGGCTTCCTGCGTCGTTTCGTCCGCCAGACAAAGAGCATCGGCACGATATCGTCGACCGCACAGCCCCTGAATGCGAACCTTGGATGATCGCAAAAGGTGCCGGCCGGTCAATGCATTACGCAGGATCGGAAAGCTTAGACGCGCTGCGGAAGGCAGGGCCGCCAAGCGCGACCGGTCGTGATCTGTCAGTCGCGACAGATTTCCGTGAGCCGACAATACCTGCCAACCTACTTCACGGGCCATAAGTTCAAAGCGTCCGTCCCAAATGGCGGTTTCGCCCGCACTCAGGGACAGGGGGAAAAGGCCGCTGCGACGCTGCTCACCGGCTTCGCGGAATATGCAGACACGATCGGCCTCGATTTCCACACGCGCGCCGGCCAGCACCGCAACCTGCGGCTCCCCCGCAGTGATGTGACCCATCAGGGCGGACAGGCGCTCTCCACGCGGCGGCACCGAAGTTCCTGCGGCGCATAGAAGGGCGGTCGCGAGACTGCGACCACTCCGTGCCAACGCTTCCCGAGAGAATTCGAACACGCCCTCGTCCGCTAACGGGCCCGGATCAAGAAGGATGGAAGTTTCAGCCCGCGCAGCGTCCGGCGCAGTCTCGGCCATAGCTTTTCTAGCTCGCACCCGAGCATAGCGCGGATCGTCATTGGCCGGATCATCCAGCCAGTTCAGACCCCGCTCGCGCAGCCAGTCCCGCAACCGTTCGCGCCGCTCGGACAGAAGGGGCCGCAATACGGTCACGCCCCGCCCTTGCGGCCAAACCGGAGATGGCGAGATTTCCCTGATTGTCCCCACCGGTGTCCCCGCCTCGCGCATCCAGCGGTTTTCCGCCGTGTCATCGGCGGTGTGCCCCAGCAGCAGGATCGACGCGCCTGCGTCCCGCGCAGCGTTCGCCAACAGGGCATGGCGCGCTAGACGGGCGCGCTCCTGAACAGCAGAGCCGCCCGAGGCTTCGGTCCATGACAACCCACGCCAGTCAGCGCCCATTTGCTGCGCAATCTCGCCTGCGGCTTGGGTCCAGTTTGCACTTTGGGGGTTGAGACGGTGATCCACCGTCAGGGCCATGACGCGACGACCCGAATATTGCGCCCACTCACAGGTCAGCTCGAGGAGAGCGAGACTGTCACCGCCCCCCGATAGGCCCACCGCAACCGGATGGGCCCCGGGTCCGTCCAATCGGGCCGAGAGCCGCGCAAAGACGCGTTCCCTCAGCCCGCCTAGAGCATCGTCAGGGATCAACTGCACTCCGCGCGGGTGCGGAGCTGGGTCGCGCGGGTCTTTTGCTGGGCGGTCGCCGCTTCGGCATAGCGACGGGTGAACTCCGTCAGCGCACCGCAGGCCTGGGTTTTGCGATCGGTCGCCC
>NZ_JSYD01000068.1:0-2354 GCF_054824005.1 Brevundimonas sp. GN22
CCGCGATAGTAGAAAACGCGTAGTCGATATCCGTTTCGCTTACGTGCGGTGATCCATACATCAGGGCGGAGGGGGCCGCGCATGGCATGGCCATGCTTCGACTCACTGTGAGTCGAATCGCGATCACTTGCGGGCGCGGGTTCACCGCGCGCTGCCATAGCCAAATTCGCTTCCAAACGGACGTCCACCCAACCCCTGTCAGCCCAAAACCCCTCTGACATGACGTCGAAATCTGACTTAGTGGCCTATACCGCAGGTTAACGCGCAAGATTTCTCGAAAACCCCGTTGCATACCCGACAGTTACGGGCTATCCACGCCGCCTGCCGGAGACGTGGCCGAGTGGCTGAAGGCAACGGTTTGCTAAATCGTCGTACCCTGTAAGGGGTACCGAGGGTTCGAATCCCTCCGTCTCCGCCAGCAAACTTCAAACCCAATGAAATCAAGCATTTAAGCCTACCCCGCCGGGGCTTGTGTGACAGAATGTGTGACACTCTTTTGGGTGGATTGCCCCAGTACAATTGAACGTGAGCCATGCGGAATCATAGTTCCGCCTTTTAAAGACCGTTAAGTCCTAGCTATCTATGATAACGGTGGTTGATTAGGTGGTCGCGGGGGAGGGATCAAAAACGCATGCCTACGGATGATCACATCTTTAGACTTAGATACGTTGGGGATCGCTTCAAAGACGCGCATCTCCCCTTAGACGTACTTAATGATCTTCCAGCTTTTCGAGACCTGCTGGTTTCTTTCGCAAAGCAAGCGTGGTTGTCAAAAAACCCATCAAGGAAAAGGCTCCCTCGAGGTTTTGATAAGAGCTTTGCTTTCGATCTCGTTGGCATCGATCACGGTAGCGCTGTTCCAAAAATAGAATGGAATAGAGCGGAGGCTCAAGCGTTACTGCCCGGTATGACTGATGATCTATCGTCGATCGTTGCTGATGCGTATCAGGAAATCACTGATCTTTTCGCAGGCGCAGCCAACTCTAATGTGGCTGATAAATTATCAACCCAACAAATCAGAGCGCTCAATCGTTTTGGCTCGGGGTTGAAGCAAGGCGAGCAGATAGAGTTTAGCGGGCAATACGACAAAGACGGTAACGTCATCTATCTCGATATCGGAAAGCGAAAGAGCCTTATTACAAATCAGAGCGGCACCTACGTTCAGCGCTACGAAGGGGTAGGCGAACTATCCGGCGCGTGGGTTAGTGAAGATAAGGCTTCTGGGTCCGTGTTTGTTGCAACAGACAAGTACGGAGTTATCACTATCCCTATCGAAGTCGATCGTGTTGTCGATGAATTTGATGGGAATATTAATCAGCAGGTACAGTTCGATATATCTGTAGAACTTGATCGTGATGATGTTGTCAAAGGCGTTAAGATTGTTCACGAAATCGATTTGGTGGACGATATAACGGTTGTTGCTCCGGCACGCAGTGAGATGATTTCCTCTTTAAAAAATCTATCTTCTGGATGGCTAGATGGTGAAAGAGGAGCTGTGATTCAAGATCACGCTCTAGAAGCTGCTAGTCTTTTACTCGACTTAGAAGTATCTCGCTCAAAAGATATAAAGATATATCCCACTGAAAATGGGGGCGTTCTGCTTGAATTCTTGCATGGTGGTTGGGACTACTCTGTCGAGATTAATGAGGATAGAAGTATAGAGTTCTTTGGCATTGAAGTGGATGGATCTGGAGAATTCGGCCCATCTGAATATGCCGGATACAGTGTTGAATTTATCAAAGAATTTGAGAATAAGATAAGCGGTAAAGCATTCGGGGAGGGGTAGGGTGTCTGATACTTTGATTGATGATAATGAAATTTTGTATAGGCAAATCCATCCTAGCTTCATTGTAGGAGGCGTGCCTTCTAGCCAAGGATTTCAACCAACTCCAAAAGATGACAACAAGCTGTCGGTTGATAGGTCGACTATCTTCAGCGCGTCGGAATCTTACGACAATTACACATCTGGAGGTCTCGCTAGCTCGGGAGTCTATGGGGTTAGTGTAGCTGAGTTTCGCGAAGAAAATATTGAATGCGTTTCGGATCCATTACCGAAAACTGCAAAGCGTGATGAAAATCCAGCTCATGCATTGGCAGACTATAAAAATGTTGAAAAGGTTAAGCACACTGCTAAGCGTTTAAAAAATAAGGCCATCGCCCGAGGTCGGTCGCACCCTTAACTATTTATATAAGGAGGGGGCTAGGCTTTCGCTCAAGTCTTTGTGTGGCTGATCGTGAGACACCGAAGATTTTGGCAATCGCACCTAGGCTAGCCCCCTCAGAACGCATCTTCAGCACTTCGTCTTGCTGCGCCTTTGATAATGCTGCTGGGCGCCCCAGAGAGCGCCCCTGAG
>NZ_JSYD01000069.1:0-21493 GCF_054824005.1 Brevundimonas sp. GN22
GATACCCGTCATGGAGATCACCAGCCCATGGCGACTGACGCTGCTGTTTCTGGTCTCTGGCGCTGCTACGCGGTTGCTCTACGGGGCCTATCAACGTCAGGGTGCAGGTGCAGAAGAACGTCTGGCCGGATCACGACTGCTGCGACTAGGGCTGCCGCTGTTGTTCGGCATGGCCGTGATCGTTCCACCCCAAACCTATTTCGAAGTCGTCCAGCACGTCCGCAACAACGGATTGGCCGTAGACATCTACAACAACGCCCTGACCGCTGACTTCTGGCAGCGCTATTTGACGGCGAGTGGCCAGTGGTGCGACGAGAACGGTTGCATCATCACCCCGACCTGGAACCACCTGTGGTTTGTGACCTATGCCCTGTTCTACGGGTTGCTGGCGCCTCTGATCGTCGGGGGACTGAAGTCCCGAATGGCGGCAATCACCCGCGCCTTCGAACAGGTGTTTTCCAGCCCCGCCCTGCTGATCGTGCCCGTGATCGTTCTGGCCGCATTGCGACTGTGGCTGGCACCGCTGTTTCCAGCGACCCACAACTTCGTCATGGACCCTTATGTGCATGCCGTAAGCTTAGCGCCTATGTCTTTGGCTTTATGCTGGTCGGAGCGCCCAAGGTGACCCGGGCATTCGTTCGATATCGCCATCTGACGGCCGCCGCCGCCGTCCTCAGCGCTCTCGTCTGGTGCAGCTATGCCTGGGTGACCCGCGACGTCCCTGCCAGCGAGCCCGTACGTATGGCCATGCGCGTGGTCTACGCCGTGGATCAATGGGCCTTCATCGCCACCATTATGGGCTATGCCGCCCGCCACATCCACAGCACCACCCCGCTGATGAAGTATCTCGGCGGAGGTATCTTCACCTTCTACATCGTGCACCAGACGCTCATCGTCGTGGCCGCTGCTAATGTTGAGAAATTGAAACTTCCGCTGTTCGCCGAAATGGGCATTGTGTTGTTCATCACAGTGGGGGGATCGGTTTTGGCCTATGAAATTGCCAAGCGGATAGGTGCTCGGACTGCTCCTCGGTGTTTCCGCACCAAAGCGCGCCGTTTCACAGTCTGTACAAACCCCTGTCATACCCGTGTAACCCGTTCCCGACATGGACAGCCCTATGAACCAGTCCCGCCGCGCCTTTATGGTCTCCGCCACTGCCCTCGCCCTTGCCGGTTACGCCCAACGCGCCCATGCGCTGGCTGAAGGGTTTGTCGATGCCACCTTCTACAATGAGGTCTTTGGCTATGGCCCAATGGTCAAAGACCCCTACGGCCTGATCGACCTGCCCGAAGGCTTTAGCTATCGCGTTATCTCTCAGGTAGGCGAAACGATGAGCGACGGCCTGATGACGCCGGACAAGTTCGACGGCATGGCCTGTTTTCCAATGGACGACGACCGCGTCATTCTAGTGCGCAACCACGAGGTCGACCCGGACGAAATCAACCTCTCGGCGTGGGGGGCAACGCACCGTCTGGCCGACAATATCGACCGCTCGAAGGTCTATGGTGTCTATCCCGATCCGGACGGCGGCGTTTATCCGCTGGGCGGCGGTACGACCACGCTGGTCTATAACCTCAAGACCAAAAAGCTGGAGCGCAGCCACCTGTCGCTGGCGGGCACGGCCACCAACTGCGCGGGCGGCAAGACGCCGTGGGGATCGTGGCTGTCGTGCGAAGAGAGCGTTGCGGGCCTGAAACACGGCCTGCCACAAGACCACGGCTGGGTGTTCGAGGTGCCTGCGAATGCGACGGGACTAATTGATCCCAAGCCGATCAAGGCCATGGGCCGGTTCAAGCATGAAGCCGCCTGCATCGATCCGCGCACCGGCGTGGTCTATCTGACCGAAGACGTCGAGAACTCGCTCTTTTATCGCTATCTGCCGATAGATCCGCGCCATCTGGACAAGGGTGGTCGCCTGCAAGCGCTGATGATCGCCAATCAGCCCTCCGCCGACACCCGAAACTGGAACAGCCCCCTCTGGAAACAGGGCGGGAAGCTAGCAGTGCGCTGGGTCGATCTGGACGAGGTTGAAAGTCCGGAAGGCGACCTGAACCTGCGCGGTCACGCCAAGGGGGCCGCCCTGTTCGCACGAGGCGAAGGTCTGCACTGGGCCGACGACCATCTGTATTTCACCTGCACCTCGGGAGGCGTCGGCCGACACGGCCAGATCATGCGCTATGCCCCCTCCCCACGCGAAGGCGCGCAGGACGAGACGACACAACCGGGCCAGTTGGAGCTGTTCGTGGAATCTGCGGACCGCGCCGTGTTGGACTACATCGACAACATCACCATTGCCCCCAACGGCCACATCATCGGCTGCGAGGATCGCAAGGTCGGCACCAACCACATCAAGGGCGTTATGCCCGATGGGCGCATCTATACCCTAGCCCGCAACGCGGAACCGCACGAGGACGACGACAGCAGCAATGAATGGGCGGGCTGCTGCTTCTCGCCCGATGGTCAGACGATGTTCGTGAACCTGTATTCGCCAGGGGCGACGGTCGCCATCACCGGCCCGTGGGACCGTTTCCGCGTTTGATTATTGCAGCGCGTGAATACGCGGAGAGTGTCGGCCATTGGCATCGACGTTGAACAGGCGAAGTTGCTCCTGTTCGGTGATCGGCTCGACGCCCTCCGTCATCACGATCGATTCCTCGGCGGCATAGGCGATCAAAGTGCCTTCATCGCTGTCGATCATGATGGAATAGAACGGCTGCTCGGGGCTGACCGACCCGATTTCGTCGGGCGCGCCTTCGTATTGCGCATCAACGTCCAGCACCAAGCCATAGAAGGCGTGGTGGATATGGCGGACCTTTTGGCCCAGACCAAATCGAGCTGTGCGAGCGTTGATCATGCAATCGATACGCACCGGAAAGCCCTTCGGTTGCATTCAAATTGTCATTGTATGTGACTATTTGTAACGCTGTTCTAACAACCTAATCCGCAACACCACGCATAAGGGGCTTGGCCTCGGTCCCCTTGGCGGGCTAGGCTGATTGAGACGGGCGCCACTCTGGACCGCCCACATACCCAGTCGGCCCAATGCCGGAGACCAAAGGCGCGCCTCACGGCCGCGACTCACGGTCCCAGCCCGCTCGGCCCCGCCGTTCGAGCGATTCAAATCGCGATGCGCCGCTGTATGGCGCGTTGGATTTGGGGACCAATAATTGTCGCCTGCTTATCGCGCGTCCGTCGCGTGACGGCTTCCGCGTGGTCGATTCATTCAGCCGTATAGTGCGTCTTGGCGAAGGTCTTTCACGTACCGGAAAGCTCGACGACAAGGCGATGGAGCGAGCCTATGAGGCGCTGTCCCTCTGCGCCGAACGCATTGCCCGCCGTGGTCTGAAAGCCGAACATCTGGCCGCCGTTGCGACTCAAGCCTGTCGCGCCGCCGAAAACGGCGAGGCGTTCATCGAACGCGTCCGCCGTGGAACCGGCCTGCAACTTCGCATCATCGACCCCGCCGAAGAGGCCAGCCTTTCTGTGGCGGGCTGCATCAATCTGATCGACCCCACGTCCGAGGCGGTTTTGGTGATCGACGTAGGCGGTGGATCAACCGAGCTGTCTTGGATGCGCCGCACCGACGACAAGCTGGAAACCGTCGCATGGATGTCGGCCCCGCTGGGCGTTGTGACCCTTGCCGAACGCCATCCAGAGCCAAAAGGGTCTCCGGTTGAATGGTATGAGGCCATGGTCGCCGACGTGGCCGCAGCCATCGCTGCCGGTGCTCCGAACGATCCCGAATACCACGCCCTGTACAAACAAGGCCGCGCCCATATGGTGGGGACGTCGGGTGCGATCACCAGTCTTGCCGGTATCCATCTCGGCTTGCGCCGCTATCAGCGCGATCTGGTGGACGGCTTATGGATGACCCGCGCCGACTGCGAAGCGGCTGCTAATCGCCTGATCATTCTGGGTCCCGCAGGACGCGCGGCAGAGAACTGCATCGGGCCAGATCGCGCCGATCTGGTCTTGGCGGGCGCGGCCATCCTTGAAGCCGTGCAGCGGGCTTGGCCGTGCGATCGCGTACGCGTGGCCGACCGCGGATTACGTGAGGGGCTGCTGCTGACCTTGATGAGCGAAGCTGCACAACCCACCCGCAAACGCCGCCGTCGCCGGCGGCGCTCGAACAAGGGCGGGGCAAAGCCCGCCGCCTGATATCTTAGGCCGGATCCACGATCCGCATGGGTACGGGCACGTCGCAGACCGAGAACTCGGCCCCCTTCTGGCGCATAATATCAGCCACGGCGGCTTTAAACGCCTGCCCATCTGGACGCGCGCGATATACCTGCGGGCGCTCGGCTACGGCCATATCGGATGCCACCTGCACCCGCAGCATCAGGTCGGGGTTTTCCACCATTCCGCTGGGTAGCGCACCCGCGTTCAGGCTGTTGACCACGTCTTGCCCAGCCACCACGCGGCCCCAGACGGAATAGCGCCGCTCCAGCGTCGGGTAATAGTCGCGCATGAGGAAGAACTGGCTATTGGCGCTGTCGGGATCGTCGTCTCTCGCCATGCCTGCGACACCGGGGCAATAGACAGCCCAGGCCGTAGCTTTCCGGTCTTCGGAGTGGGTGAAGAAGCGATCGGGCTGGGTGACCATCGGCAGGCTGTTGTGCAAGCCGACCGGATAGCCTGCGGGGCTGACGAAGGGCGTGAACGCCGTGTCGGCACCCCGCCGGAAGGTGAACTCGGCCTTCAGATCAGGATGCGAACTTTCGCCCTCGCCTGTCCCCGTCGGGTCACCGGTTTGGGCCATAAACCCGTCAATGACGCGGTGCCATTTAACGTTGTTATAGAAGCCTTCGCGAGCCAGCAGACGCAGACGCTCGACATGGAGCGGAGCGACGTCCGGCGTCATCTCGATCCAAATCCGGCCTTTGGTGGTGTCGATCACCAGCAGGTTTTCGGGCGGAACCTGCTCGAAGTCAGCAGCCGACGGCGTATCAACTGCCGCCGAAGCGAGAGGGGCCAAACCGAACAACGCAGCGGCTGCTGCGACCAGAACCAATGCGGGCTTCATGACCCCTCCCCTTATGTTTTAGCGTGAAATCAGCGGGTGCCGATCTCCACCGGAATCTCGACGTCGCAGACGTCAAAGGCCGAACCGCGTGCGGTGCGGGCGGCCTCTACCGCCGCATTGAACACAGCCCCGCCAGCGACGGCAACGCGCACGTCGGGACGTTCGTTCTCTGGCAACTGCGAGGCGAGACGCGCACGGGTGATGGTGTCCGCACCTTCACCGACCGCGCCGTCGCTGCTGTCCGAGCCCTTCTTGAGCGCCTTGATCGCGTCCATTCCGCCAACCACGCGGCCAAGTACCGTATAGTTGCCGTCCAGCGCGTCATTCCGGGCAGTCATGAGGAAGAACTGGCTGTTGGCGCTGTTGGGCGAACCCGCGCGGGCCATGCCCGCCACACCGGCGCAGAACAGCGGAACAGCGGGCACCTTCATGTCCGCATTGATCATCATCTGGGCATCAGGCTGCGAAACCACGCCGACCGAGCCAACCATGCCGCGGTAGCCACCCATGGCGGTCGGAACCGCGACGAAACCGGCATCACGACCGCGGCGGAAGGAGAACTCGCCCGGAACGTCCGGCAGTTCACTACCACCCTCGCCGGTCCCCTTGGGATCACCGGTCTGGGCCATGAAGTCGGGAATCACGCGGTGGAATTTCAGGCCGTCGTAAAAGCCCGCAGTCGTCAGGGTGCGGATACGCTCGATGTGGGCAGGAGCCACGCGGGGCTCCAGTTCCACCATCACGCGGCCTTTGGACGTATCGATGATCCAAAGATTCTCGGGCGTAACCGTGCGCCAGTCTGCCGTTTGGGCCTGCGCTCCACCGACCAGCAAGGTCGACGCCGCGACCATCGAAATCACCAGATTTTTCATTCAGATATACCTCAGTCCTTGCGGACTTTATCCAGCACAGCCGCCGCAATCGTGGGGCTGACGAAGCTTTCGATGTTGCCACCAAGCACAGCGATTTCCTTCACGAGACGCGAAGCAATCGCCTGATGACGCGGATCAGCCATCAGAAACACTGTCTCGATCTCGCTGTTGAGGCGCTGGTTCATTGCCGTCATCTGGAATTCGTACTCGAAGTCCGCCACGGCACGCAGGCCACGCACGATGCAGTTCGCGTTCAGCTCTTCCGCGAAATGCATAAGCAGGCTCGAGAAGGGACGAACCTCGATGGTGCCGCCGAAATGCGCCACTTCCTCGCGCAGCATTTCCACGCGTTCATTGGTCGTGAACAACGGCCCCTTGGCGTCGTTTTGCGCCACGCCGATCACCAGTTTGTCGACCAGTTTGACAGCACGACCGATGATGTCGAGGTGGCCATTTGTGACCGGGTCGAAAGTGCCCGGATAGAGTCCAATACGCATAGGCTTCCCGAAGCCTCCCCAAGGGTAAGTTCGTAAGTCTTAGCAGGTGCGAAAAGTCAAAAATAGCGGAAACGGGACCGCTTCGTCCGGAAACCTGTTCGCCTACAGTAGCTGGACAGGCTGGCTAGTCCATGCATCGCGAAGCCGCTGGATCATTTGAGGATTTCCCGCGAACGCATGCGCATCGATACGGTCTATGCTGGCAGCGGGGGTTGCTGCATTGCACAGGAACGCCGCATCATAGGCCTTGAGGTCCGATAGGGTCACGACCTCTGAAGTTTGCGGAATGCCGGCTTGGTCCAGCCCCTTGACTATGAGCCGCCGGGTCACGCCGTCCAGCATGAGGCCGGTCGGCCATACGACAGTGTTGCCTCGCACAAAGCCGACATTCCAGAGCGTGCCCTCTAAAATCATGCCGACCTCGCCCGTCAGCAAGGCATCGTCAAAGCCTTCCAGCCGCGCCTGACGTCGGGCGTGGATAATGCCGGTCGTCCCCAGGTGTTTAAGGTGCGGCAATTCGCGAAGATGTCGGATCGAACGAACCGCCTGCCCGTCCGGCAGAGGCGACGAAGGGCCCGAAACCCAAACGCCAACCCTAAGGCCCTCGACGCTTTCCGGCGCGCGGAGTGACATGTCCGATCCAGTGACGGTCACACGGACCCAAGCTTGATCCAGCGCCTGAACTGCATGGGCTATCCATTTGACAGCCAACGACTTGTCCAGATCGCATGAAAAAAGCTCGCGGCATGAAGCCGCGAGCCTTTCCAAATGCATATCCAACCCGCGAACACCGCCTTGCGCGTAACCGAAGGAGGTCACGGCACCATAGTTTACGGCTGCCATTTGCAGCAGGTAGGCCTTGGTGGCCGGATGGCCGTCGACCCACAATCGCGGTTCGACAGCCATAAGGATCAGTCTTCCGACGCGTCCGTGGCCGAAGCCTCGACTGCCGGAACCTCCGTAGCGATGCCGTCGATGACTTCGCCTTCCCCCAGGTCGGCATCGTCCTCGCCCGAGCTTGGCAGGCGCTCGACCGAGACGACGCGCTCATCCTTGCCGGTGCGGAAGATCATCACGCCTTGCGAAGCGCGGCCGACGATGCGGACCTGCTCGACAGGGGTGCGGATCATCTGACCACCGTCGGTGACCAGCAGCAGGTCATCGGCAGCTTCCACAGGGAAGGCTGCAGCCAGACGCTTGCCAGCGCGACCGCCCAGACCGTGTGCGGTCAGACCCTGACCACCACGACCGGTCCGACGGTATTCGTAAGCCGACGAGCGCTTGCCCAGACCATTTTCGGAAACGGTGAGGATGAACTGCTCTGCAGCTTCGAGTTCGGCGAAACGCTCTGCCGACAGCTCGACAGAAGCTTCGACTTCGTCATCGGCCTCGGTCGGGGTGTTGTCTTCCTCGCCGTCCTCAGATGCCGCGCGGCGCTTGGCGTTAGCCAGTTTGACGTAGGTGGCGCGTTCTTCCGGCGTTGCGTCAACACGGCTAAGTACGGCCATGGAGATCACTTCGTCGCCGTCTTGCAGACGGATACCGCGCACGCCCGTGGAGTCGCGGCCCTTGAAGACGCGAACGTCGTCGGCCTTGAAGCGGATGGCACGGCCCAGAGCGGTCGTCAGCAGGATATCGTCTTCGGCATTACAGATGGCGACACCAACCATGTGGTCGCCTTCTTCCAGCTTCATGGCGATTTTGCCTGCGCGGTTCACGGTGGCGAAGTCGCTGAGCTTGTTACGACGCACGTCACCCGACTTAGTGGCGAACATGATGTCGTAGTCGCCCCACGTGCCTTCATCCTCCGGCAGCGGCAGCACGTTCATGATGCTGTCACCCGGCTCGATCGGCAGCAGGTTGACGAAGGCCTTGCCCTTGGACTGCGGCGTGCCCAGCGGCAGGCGCCACGTCTTGAGCTTATAGGCCTTGCCGTTGGTGGCGAAGAACAGAACCGGCGTGTGGGTCGAGGCCGAGAAGACGCCAGTGATGGCATCTTCGTCCTTCATGGACATGGCCGAACGGCCCTTACCGCCGCGATGTTGCGTACGGTAGGCGTTCAGCGCCACGCGCTTGACGTAGCCGGTGTGGGTGACGGTCACGACCATGTCCTCACGCGGGATCAGGTCTTCGTCTTCCATCTCGTGGTCGCCTTCACCGATAACGGTGCGACGCGGCACAGCGAACTGGTCCTTAACCGACAGCAGGTCTTCGCGGATGATGGCCAGCACGTGCTTGCGATCAGACAGGATTTCGAGGTGACCCGAGATCGTGCCTGCCAGCGTATTGGCTTCACCGAAGATATCGTCACGGCCCAGACCCGTCAGACGCGACAAGGTCAGCGCCAGAATGGCCTTGGCTTGCTCGTCGGTCAGGCGGATCAGACCGCCTTCAACCAGAACGGTGCGCGGGTCGGCGATCAGGTCGACCAGAGCCATCATGTCGCCGACGGGCCAAGCCTTGGCCTGCAGGCGTTCACGGGCTTCCGACGGATCAGCCGACGAGCGGATGATGTGGATCACTTCGTCGATGTTTGCGACGGCCACAGCCAGACCGACCAAGACGTGACCACGATCACGCGCCTTGTTCAGTTCGAACTTGATACGGCGAACGATGACTTCTTCGCGGAACTCGAGGAAGGCTTCCAGCAGCGAGCGCAGGCCCATCTGTTCCGGACGGCCATGGTTCAGCGCAAGCATGTTCACGCCGAACGACGACTGCAGCGCCGTGTAGCGGTAGAGCTGGTTCAGGATGACGTCGCCCGAAGCGTCGCGCTTCAGCTCGATGACCATGCGCATGCCGGTACGGTCGGATTCGTCGCGGACGTCGGCAATGCCTTCTAGACGCTTCTCGCGCACCATTTCGGCGATACGCTCGATCAGGGTCTGTTTGTTGACCTGATACGGAAGCTCGGTGATGACGATGGCTTCGCGATCCTTGCGGATCTCTTCGATCGAGGCCTTGCCGCGAACGATGACCGAGCCACGGCCGTCCCGCAGAGCGTTGCGCGGCGCGGTGCGGCCCATGATCTCGCCGCCGGTCGGGAAGTCCGGACCCGGAACGATATCCAGCAGGGCTTCGTCCGACACGTTCGGATCATCCAGCAGGACGACAGCAGCATCGATCACTTCGCCCAGGTTGTGCGGCGGGATGTTGGTCGCCATGCCGACGGCGATACCGCCCGCGCCGTTAACCAGTAGGTTCGGGATACGCGCCGGAAGAACGGCAGGTTCGAGTTCTTTTTCGTCGTAGTTCGGCTGGAAATCGACAGTGTCTTTGTCGATATCGGTCAGCATCGCCACGGCGGCGTGGGTCATGCGTGCTTCGGTGTAACGCATCGAAGCCGGCATATCGCCGTCGACCGAGCCGAAGTTACCCTGACCATCCACGAGCGTGAGGCCCATGGAGAAATCCTGCGCCATACGCACCAGCGCCATGTAGACCGACGAGTCACCATGGGGGTGGAAGCGGCCCAGCACGTCACCGACAACACGCGCGCACTTCGAATAGGCGCGGTCTGGCGACATGTTCAGGTCGTACATCGAATACAGGATGCGACGGTGAACAGGCTTCAGGCCGTCACGGGCGTCAGGCAATGCACGGCTGACGATAACGCTCATGGCATAGTCGAGGTACGAGCGTTTCAGCTCATTCTCGATAGTGATCGTTGCGATATCGCCGGAAGACGCTGGTGCGCCGTTTTGGTAACTGTCGTCGGTCAATGAAATCAGGCTTTAAATGGCCGGAATCGGAACGTGATCCGCTAGGGTCGGTTTCTAGCACTCTAGGCCCGTTGTGGCAAAAGCTGCGAGGGGCCAAAATGCCGATAGCAACAGGAAGAATGACAATGAAAAAAACTGCCATCGCCATCGCCGCCAGCGGCATCCTGACCATGACGATCGGCTGCGCTGCGGTCGCACAGGACCATAGCCATGCTGGTCATGCTGCACAGGCCGCACAAACCGCGCCGAGCGCGTCGGAAATGCTGGTTCACCTGCTGAACAATCAAGGTCAGGCCGCCGGCCATGTGCAACTGAAACAAGGCGCATCGGGCGTTTTGATGATCGTAGAGGCCGAAGGCCTGACGCCGGGTTGGCACGGCATCCACCTGCACGCCACCGGCCAGTGCGAAGCGCCTTTCACCTCCGCCGGTGCCCATATCAACCATGCCGACCCCAAGGTGCCGCATGGCCTGCTTAATCCGGCCGGTCCGGATGATGGCGATCTGCCGAACATCTATGCCGACGCCAATGGTGTGGCCAAGGCCGAACTGTTCACCAGCAAGGCCCGCCTGATCGACGGTGCCCCGGGGCAGCCGCTGCTGGACGCCGATGGCTCGGCGATCGTGATTCACGCCAACCGCGACGACCACACCAGCCAACCCATTGGCGGCGCAGGTGACCGCGTGGCTTGCGCGGTGATCAAGGCCAACTAACCCAGCGCTCAACGACGCAAAAGGGGCGGACCACTCAAATGGTCCGCCCCTTTTTTCATTCCATTTCGGCGTGATTACCTCGCTGCACCGACACGCAGGTTTCGTTCGGCCAGCGACACAACGATCACCCCTACAAGCGTCAAAGCAGCGCCGACCACGATCTGGCCGGTCAGCAAGTCGTCCATGAACAACCAGCCCATCAGCACAGACACCACGGTCGAACCCAGCAGGTAGGGCGTAACCCGCCCGGCCTCGCGGCGTTGGACCAGCCAGAACAGCAAGCTGGTGGCCATAACCGACGACAACAGGCCCGCCCACACAATCGACGCCCAGACCAGCGGGGGTGCGGCCTTCAAACCCTCGAGCTGCCCCGTCTCAAACACGAACGAGCCCAGCGCCATCGTCGGCAAGGCAGTCAGCGCGAGGATCCCTTGCATCTTCAACGGCGGGACCTTCGTGGTACGACGCGCAATCACCGTCACCAGCGCCCAGACCGCCGCGGCCAGGATGCCGAACACAATGGCTTCCCAGTCATGCAGCGCATGCGGGTCCGCTGTCATCCATGCCACGCCAATAAAGGCGATAATCATCCCCACGACAGCCGGCCATTTCAGCCGCTCGCCCAATAGCAAGAAGGCGAACATGGAAGTGAACGGTATCCACATCTGTGTGGCCACGGATACCGGACTGACGTCCTGCGCCAGAGAGAAGGCGTAATAGACCAGACCGTAGTGCACCGCACCGCCGAGGAATGCGATTGTCAGCATCGCCTTCCAGTTCGGAAACGGCGGGCGCACGAACGGCAACAAGCAAACCGCAGCAATGGCAAAGCGCAGCCCCGCGACCATCAGCGGGGGCATATATTCCGTCGCCAGTTTCGCGGCGGCGTTGTTCACGCCCCAGATGACCACAATGGCCAGGATGGCGCCGATTTCCAGTGGGGTAAGCTTTTGATCGGTCATTTCCCCACAGGCCATGCCATAGGGCGTGTGCTTTGGCTTCTCACGATATTTGTCAGCGTGTTTCGGTAATCTGCGACACGCGCTAATAGAGCCCGTTCCAGTGGCTTACGCGAGATTCCCATGTCCCCTGCTTCGATAAAACTGCGCCGTATGGCCTGCGCTATGGGTGCAGCCTTTGCGATGTCGGCATTTGCCGGTGAAGGCCTCGCGGAGCCGGTTCTGGTGACGTCTCCCTCGCCTCTTCCGCTGGACCACAACCTGCCGCGCGTGTTCATGGGCGGCAGCATCGACATGGGCGGCGCGCCAGACTGGCAGGCCGCCATGACCCGCGCGCTGTCGGATATGGATGTGGTGATCTTGAACCCGCGTCGTCCGGACTGGAACCCTGCGTGGAAGCCCGAAGCGTCCGAGCCGGAGTTCCGCCGTCAGGTGGAATGGGAACTGGCCGCACTGGAAGCCAGCGACGTCATCGTCATGTATTTCGCGCCCGGCACCCAAAGCCCGATCAGCCTGCTGGAAATGGGCCTGCACGCTCGTGGCGGAAAGCTGATCGTGCTGGCCCCCGATGGCTTCTGGCGAAAGGGCAATGTCGACATCACCGCCGAGGCCTATGGCGTGCGTCAGGTCCGGACGATGGAAGAGCTGACCCTTGCTGTGCGCGAAGCCTTGGCAGAAGCCGCGACAAAGGGGCGCTTCGCCCGCTAGAACACGGGCTTGGCGACCATCAGCCAATAGATGCCGATTACCCCTGCAAAGGCGGGCCATCTGAGGATGAACCATGTCCGGAACAGGCGGTGATAGCGCTCGGGCAAAGGTAGCCCATCAGCAGCGGCAGCCGTTGCCAGTTTGGCCATCTGCATCTGGATCCACACCACCGGAAGCCAGCAAACGCCCACCAGCGCATAGAGCGCATAGGCCGCGACCAGCCACGGCTCGAACAGGCCATATCCCTGAAGATGGATGAGGCCCAGCCCGCTGATGGGCTGAACCACCACAGCAGACGCGGTAAACAGGAAGTCTACCAGCACGACGATGGCACCGACCGAGGCGACCGTGGCCGCGTCCTTGGTCAGGTGGGCGCGAACCATGAAGAAGGCGATGCCCGCGCCCGTGCCGAACAGGACGGCACCGGACATGATGTGAATGATCTTCAGCAGCTCATACATGGATCAGCGCCTCGCATCCGTGGCAGCCACAAACAGGCACAACGCCATCATCGGCAGAACTTTGAGCCACGGCCCCAAGGGGTTGAACCAGTAGTGCGGCAGCAAGACCGTGGCGGCGATCAGATAACCGACTGTGGCGAGGAACATCATCGTCGCTACCCGTGCCGTCCAGGGCCTGACGAACAAGGCCAGCCCCAGTACGACATCCAGCAGAGCACCGAACCAAACAATCGGCCACGCCCATCTCGCCGCGGCGG
The DNA here is from genome assembly GCF_054824005.1 of Brevundimonas sp. GN22. Taxonomy (NCBI): domain Bacteria; kingdom Pseudomonadati; phylum Pseudomonadota; class Alphaproteobacteria; order Caulobacterales; family Caulobacteraceae; genus Brevundimonas; species Brevundimonas sp. GN22. Next base: position 13,213 of record NZ_JSYD01000069.1, read on the forward strand.
ACTCGCGGATAATAGCCAAGGATTGTTCCCACCCTGCCGTATAGCTGATCACGCCAGTGAGCAGCCAGAACAGCCCGAGGGTGAGGATTGCAATAGGCCGGACCGTCCACAGCCTTGCATGCCAAACGTCCTGAACGCCCGCAGGATTTTGCGAAAGGAAACGGCCAAACCCGGTGGCACGGATACCCAGCCGCTCGGCCCAGTCGTTGTCCTGCCCTGCGGCCCCGTAATCCAGTTGCTTCATCGAAGTGGTGCGCAGAGGGGACGGCCAACCCAGCCGCCCCAGAACATCGCCCACCATAATGGCCGGCGCAGCCATCCAGCGCGGAACGCGCACGACAGGTGCGGGCTTTAACCCCAGCCACCCGCGATAAAGCGCAAGTGTCTGGGTCATCGTCACAGTCTCGGGACCGGCGATGTCCACGATCTCGCGATTGATTATAGGCGTGGACGCCAGACGGACCACTACCTCTGCCAGATCGGAAAGCGGAACGGGTTTGAACTTTTGATCGCCCCCGACAACAGGCATCGCCAGCGGCATGGCCGCCAGCGCGCGGAGAAAGCCTGTCCCTCCGAATGCCGCACGATCCACCACCAGTGACGGTCGCAAGATCACCCAGTCCAGTTCCGAGGCCATCACCATGGCCTCCGTTTCGGCCTTGGAGGTTGCGTATTCCGTACCAGCGGCCGCGTCTGCTCCGACAGCGGACAGGTGGATAAGACGGCGAACGCCGGCGGCCTCGCACGCAGCGATCAAGGCGCGGGGCCCCTCGACGTGGGCGATGCGGTTGCTGTCTTTACCGCCGTCCTGCAGCACGCCGACGCAGTTCACCACCGCCTCGACATCTTCCAACAAGGGTGCCCACGCTTGGGGTGTCGTCAGTGCGTGAAAATCGGCCTTCACCCACTCGAAATGCGGGGCCCGCAGTCCGGCCGAGAGGGGGTTACGCGCCCCCGCCCTGACCTGCCAACCAAACGACGACAGGGCGGCGGCTATGCGCGAACCAATGAAACCATTGGGCCCCAACACCAAGATACGCTTGGACATACAGTCTCCCCCGAAACTTTGATCAATCAGCCGATTACGCGGTCGGAAACATCGACGCCGGTCGGTGGCATGGCACACCATGCCTCTCCCCTGAACTTGCGTCGGTTCCTCGCCAGCCACGTATAGGCCCGGTCACGCACCGGACGCGGCACGAGCCACGCCAGAACACCCAGCCGATACGGAAGCGGCAGCCCCGCCGCCAAGCGGATCACCCCGTCAGACATGCCAACAGCTTTGCCGTCCTCGATCACCAGCATGGTCGCCGGGTCATCGACGTCCAGACCATAGTGATCCAGCAGGGCTCGCCCCAGCGGCGACTGCGTGGGCAATAAACGAAAACGCGGACCATGCTTGAGCAAGGTCCGCGCAGAATGTGAGCAGAGAGCGCAATCGCCATCAAACAGGACCACCGGCCGGTCGTCCGGAAAGGACGGGACGGTAGGGTCGTCGCGATAGCTATACGCTCTCTGCGTCATATGTTTTTGGCCGAAGCCTTTGACTTAGAACGGGATGTCGTCGTTCAGGTCATAGCTTTCCTTCGGACCCGACGGACGGTTTGCACCGCCGGTCGAGAAGCCCGACGAGTAGTCGTCGTCATTACGACCGCCGCCTTGGCCACCACCGTAGCCGCCGCCCGAGCCGCCTTCCGAACGACCGCCCAGCATGGTCAGGGTGCCATTGAAGCGCTGAAGGACGATTTCGGTCGAGTATTTCTCGACGCCCTGGGCGTCGGTATATTTGCGGGTCTGCAGCGAGCCTTCGACGTAAACGGTCGAGCCCTTCTTCAGATACTGCTCGGCCACTTTGACGATGTTCTCGTTGAAGATGACCACCGAGTGCCACTCGGTCTTTTCCTTGCGCTCGCCGGTGGCCTTGTCGCGCCAGGTTTCCGAGGTCGCGATGCGCAGGTTAGCGACGCGGTCGCCCGAGTTCAGGGTGCGGATTTCCGGATCGCGTCCCAGATTGCCGACCAGAATAACCTTGTTGACGCTGCCCGCCATGACCGATGTCCTTTTGTTCTTTTAGCCCGCCATTCTGCAAGCAGTTGGCGGAATGTTCCATTTATGTTCCGATTTCGCAACCGGAAATGTCGTGTTCGTTAGGGAGCGATTGCAATCGGCCGCCCGTCGATCTCGCGCTGAATTGCACCGGGAATGGCGAGTCGTCCATCGCCCGTGCGTGTCAGGGCAAAGAAACGCGGTCCGGTCAGCGATTTGCTCATCTTCACGCCCTGACGGTCGATGAAAATAAACTGGCCTTGATAGGCCCCGATCAGATCGTTGTTCGAGCCGCCCATGCGCAGGAATTTAATCCGCAGCTCTTCCAGACGCGCCGCGCAGAACTCGATCTGCGGCTGGTCCCGAGCGACGACGTTGAAACGGATGCCGTTCTTCTGGGTCGCGTCATCGCCCAGATGGTAGCAGATGCCTGCATCCATCGGAGCCTCGACCGGCTTTTCGCAGGCCGAAAGGCCCAAAGCGGACACAGCAGCCAGAAGGCCAACTTTAACGAAAGAGCGCATTACAGCCTCGGGAACTGGCATTGGCGGTTTTGTTCGGTGAAGGTGCGGAAGCTGGCGTTGTCGTTCGAGCTTTCGACACGTCGCGGGACCAGTCGCAGCGTCACATCATTCCAGCGACCGTATTGAGCTTCGCCCGGCGTGCGAACGCAAACACCGGCGTACAGCGCCTTGACGCAGTCCGCCTGACTTAGCCCCTGCCCCACCTGACGCCACTCGTTACCGACATGGCGCAGGCACACGCCATCGGTCGAAGCGTTGGTGACAGCCGGTGCCGTAGTGGTCGACGGGCGCTCGGGCTTGGGCTGAACATCGACGACCGGCTCTCTGGGCGGCGGCGCGAATGAAGCGGTCGGAGCTGCGGCCAAGGCGCCGGTTGCATCCAGACCGACATCCAGCGTGTCTTTGGCCACGCCATTGCGCTGGGCGCAGTTGGCCAAGGTCGCCATGCCGACAAACTGGCCACCGACATAGCAGCGCAGTTCGCGGGTCGCTTCCAGCGCAGGCGCTTCGGCCAGATCGATCTTGAGACCGCCCTCTGCAGCCGGAGGCTTAACATTCGGGTCGTTCGGTTTACCCGCGCCGAACATGAGGGCGGCACCGGCACCTGCCAGTACGGCAACGCCTACGCCCACAAGCACGATCGTGCGGGTATCTTTTGGAAAAGCCATGCGGCCCTCTACGCGATTAATGGCTTCAATAACCCCGCAGAAGACACTCGCGTCAACTAAAGCCTTGCGAAGCTTAGCTCGTTAGACGCGCCAAAGCGGCCTGATAGTTGGCAATCTGGTTTGACCAGTACGGCGAAGCGGTGCCGGTATTGGTGTTCTTGCTGGCGTTAAGCATGGTCGGGCTCATGGCGCGATAGGCTTCGCGGACGGCGCGCAGGGCCGACTGGACATAGTCCCGCGCACGCAGAGCAGCGTCGGCAGATGACAGGTTTAGCGATGGCGGCAGTTCGATCCCCACCGTTTTTCTCTTGTCGTCACCCTTGCCGATGAAACCCGCGGAAATGCCCAGACCGGCCAGTGCGTCCCGCCCTGTCTCGCCACCCGATATCAGCGCGCCCTCGCGGTTGTCAGCATTGGTGATAGTCAGATACTGACCCCCGCCTGCCAGCACGCGGTTGTTTGCGTCATCTGAGCTGCCTTTGTCGCGCTCGGTCGAGACGGTCACCTTTAAATGGCGGCCCGATGCCGTCTCGATTTTCGTCGCCAGGGTTTGCAGCGTGTCCTTGGCGTCGATGGTGACGGCGGTTTTGCGCCCGGTGTTCAGGTTGGTCACATAGAAACGATCGCCCGCCCGGAGCGCGGTGGAATCCACAAGCTTTTGCGAAACGTCCTGAACAAGTTCGCCACTGGGAAGGCCCAGTTTGTCCAGTACGCTGGTCCCTGTTTGCGAGACTGCCAGAGCCATCGGCTTGGCCTGTTGTTTCTCGCCCGTCCACGTACGATTCCAGTCGACCGTTCCCGTCTCGGCATCGATCTTGGCCAGATAGGCGATGTGGGGATCGCTGTCTTTTGCGGTCTTGTCGCGGTCCCACGTCCCGGTCACCCACACATCGCCGTCGATGATCTTTACGTCCGCAGCCGAGTCTTCGCCCGCGCCGCCGTAATAGGTCAGGCGATCAGCCCCTGAGGCCGCGAGGTCTGTCGACAGGCTGGCGACGAAGACGTCTGTTCCACCGGCATGGGCACGGTTGATGGTGCCAGCATCAAGGCTGCCGTTCTTGGTGGCCCCCGAGACGATAAGCTTGCCGTTCGACACCGCGATACCGGCCACTTCGCCACCAATCGCAGCGCCTAGATTTCGGGTCGACAACAGTTCGGGCGCACCACCTGTTCCGATACGGAACTGGCGAACAACGAAGCTGCCGTTCTCGACGCCGGCCGTATAGAGGTTGTTCCCGTCCACAGTCATGGCCTGAACGTTGTCATCGCCAATGGTGCCGAACTGGGTAGTGCCCAATGCGGTGGCGGTGACGGGTCCGTTCGGCGTGGCTTGCGAGACCCCGAAGGTCTGGACGTAGCTGTCCCAGCCGCCCGCGGCAGAGGCCCCAGGCATAGCCGACTGGGCCCGTCCGGAAACATACACGCGGCCATCGGCTCCGAACGAGACGGTTGTCGCCTCGTCCGCCGCCTTGGCACCGCGCGATTGGGTCCATTGCTCGACGCCCTTGTCGTCAAACACGGTCACGAAGCTGTCGCTCAGTGAGACATTGGCAACCGTCTGGCCCGGAACAAGGCCACCGGTGACGGAACCGGCCACAGCAACCCGACCATCATCGGCCACAGAGATTGCATAACCGGCAGCCGACGAGGCGGCACCCAGCCCGCGACTGACAACGACCTGCCCTGCCGAATCCAGTTTCATCAGCACGACATCAGACTGCCCGCGCACACTGTGCCCGTTAACGTCGTCCGTGACGTCGGCAACGATCCATGTGCCCCCGTCCGCCGCCGCCGCTGAGGCGCGCACGGTCGAGATACCTTTTGGCAGGGATGACTGGTCGATACGGCCGTCGACCCAGTTGGTCTCGCCGATACCCGGACTGCCGCCCGCCATACCCGAGGGATCGAACTTCAAGGCCTGAACTGCATTGGTTACGCCAAACCCCTGAATGACGCTGACCGAAGTGCCGGTATTCACCGCGCTGAAGCCGACCGTCTCGGTCGAGCTTCCTGTAACGGTCATGCCCCAAGAACTGGTTGTGGACGGCAAGGTTATGGTCTTGCTGCCGACTGTCATAGTCTTGGGCTCGCCGGGGATTTCCTGACGCGAGAAGCGCGTCTCGACGCCTGCGGCTTCAAGCTTGCTATTGATATGGCCAACCACCGCATCAAGCGTGCGGGGGGTATCGCCCATCTGGCCCAGATCGATGGCAATCGACTGGGTACCCGACGCAGTCCGGATGCTGATATTGAAGCGAACGTCGCCCTGATAGGCGGCGACCGGCTCGGTCAGGCTTCCGCTGTGTATCGTCCCCGTCTTATAGACGTGGTTGTCCTTGGGGATGACCGTCGTGCTCTGCGAGCGGGTCGAGGACACGCCGTTCACCAGCCGAACAGTGTCCACTTCCGAACCCGCAGTGGCGAGGTAGTTGGAGATTTCCTTCAGACCGGCATCAAACCGCTTTTGCAGGTTGGCGGCTTCGGTCTTGGAAATACCCTTCTCCATGCCTCGCAGGGCTAGTGCCTCCAGCATCTGAAGGCCGGTATGCATCGAGAAGAGGGTTTTGTATTCGCTCGAATTCTTAGTGCGCAGATCGAGCTTGTTCGCACCTTCATCAATGAAGCGGCTGCTGCCAACAGCCTTGCGCAAAAGCTCGGACGCCGTCGGCTGCTTGCTGGCGCTCGAAGTGCTCCAAGGGGCAGTCGGCTGTGCCTTTACGGCAGACGCAGATGTGCCGGAGGTGCCGATACCGTATGGATCGCCCCCGTACAGACCCAACAGGTAACTGTTGTTGACCCGCATCTGCGCAAACTCCCTAGCCCTAGCTTTACAGTATTCGCGGCGCGAAATCGTTAACTCGCGGACGTTTTTCCAGCGCACACGCCAGACGCAAAAGCGCCGGCCGCGACATGTCGGGCCGGCGCTTGAGGAAAGTCGTTTTCGGGGATTAGCCCTGGAACAGCGACAGGATCGACTGCGGTGCCTGGTTGGCGATCGACAGAGCCGAGGTACCCAGTTGTTGCTGGACCTGCAGCGCCTGCAGACGGGCGCTTTCCTTGGCCAGATCGGCGTCGACCAGGTTACCGACACCCACTTCCAGCGAGTCCATCAGCTTGCCAACGAAGGTGGTGTGACGCTCGATCTGCTTGGCTTGGGCACCCAACTCGGCCAGCTTTTCGCTGGACGTCGCCAGTGCGTCGGTCACTGCGGTAAGCGCCGTCGCGGGATCGGTCGTGAGATCCAGACCGGACAGGCCCAGTGCATCGGCATCCAGCGCTTGTGGCGTCAGGGCGATGGTCTCACCACCATCGGCGCTGGCGATGAATTCGAGGTCGGCGGTCAGAGAGTTGTCGAGGATGTTCTTGCCATCGAAGGTCGCGTTCTTGGCAAACGACGTGAGCGACGCCACCAGCGTCTGGAACTCGTCGTTATAAGCCTTCTTCGAGGCGTCCGAAGCCGAAGGGTCCGAGGCAGCAACTGCCTTTTGCTTCAGTTCGGTGATGATGTCCGAGATTTGCGAACCGGCTGCCAAAGCGACGTCGGCGATCGAGGTTGCGCGGTTGAGGCTGGTTTTAACAGCTTCCAGCGAAGACGTGTCGGCGCGCTGGTTCTGGGCGATAGCCCAGGTCGCGGCGTTGTCTTTTGCGCCTTGCACCTTCAAGCCCGTGCTGACGCGGTTTTGGACCGCACCCAGCTTGCTGTTGGTGGAGTTGAGGTTTTGCAGCGCAATCAGCGCCGAGCTATTTGTATGAACGCTTGTGGTCATGGCTTTAAGCCCCCGGACTTTCTGTACCGCTTACCTCATTAACCATGACTCATGAGCGTATGGTTAACGCCATGAAAACCACGATTACGCCTGCCGGAGCGATTCCGGAGGCGCTGGAAAGTAGACCGACAGTGTCCGGCGGGGTCAAGGCGACCGCTGAATTTCAATCAGCAGGCGAACCCCGGACCACGGTTTAAGCCGAGGTTTTGACCAGCCCGCCCTGTTTGTAGCTAGGATCGGTGATCATCTTCTCGACATGCTCGTTGGGGAGCTGGCGAATGACCTCACCGGTGTTGGTATCCAACACCTTATAAACAAAGCGGTGGGATGAGACCGGCTCGATGACAAGTCGCTGTTGGCCCAAAGCCTCAGCAGATTGTGCCGAGCTCTGCGATGCCGATGCGGGTGCCACCGCATCATTGCGGGGTGGCTCGGTCAGTGCGTTTCCTACGCTGCTGATAGCGGAGATATTGTCTGCCATATCTGTTCGCGCGTTTTGCGCGTCCTTTCCGTTCTAGTGATCGAGACGGGCAGGTTTCCCTGCCCGTCCCCATCAGGGTTATCGGAACAGGCCGAGGAGCATGCTGCTCGACGAGTTCGCAATCGACAGCGCCTGCACACCCAGCTGCTGCTTGGTTTGCAGAGCCGTCAGCTTGGCGCTTTCCTTAGCCAGGTCAGCGTCAACCAGGTTGCCGATACCGGCTTCCAGCGAGTCCTGCATCTTGCCGACGAAGGTCATCTGGCGATCCAGCGACTTCGACTTGGTGCCGAGGTCCGCGAGGGTCGAGGTAAAGGTGTTCAGCGCGGTTTCGACGTTGGCGGCGGTATAGGCCGTCTTCTTCGCCGCGTTGTCGGCCGGAGCGGTCCAGCCACCCGTGCCGTCTGCGGTACCGCCAAACACCAGCGAGGCCGACGACGCGGTGCCGCTCGCAGCCTTCAGCTCGAACTTGTTGTTCGCCGAAGCCGTGTTGATGGTGACCGAGATAGCGTCGGTGTTAGCCTTGAACAGGTTCACACCGTCGAAGGTCGCGCCAGCCAGAGCCGTGTGAACTTCTTTCGCCAGAGCGTCGAAGTCCGCCATCAGCTTGGTTTCGGTGTCCGAGTCCGCCACAGCGTCCTGGATCGAAACGGCGAGGCTCTTCATTTCGGTCAGGGCGTCGACGACGGTTTCACCCGCAGCCAAAGCCACGTCCACGATCGACTGACCGCGTTGCAGCGATTGCTTCACTGCGTCCTGTGCGCCCATTTCAGCGCGCTGCGACGTTGCAATCGCGAA
>NZ_JSYD01000070.1:0-84450 GCF_054824005.1 Brevundimonas sp. GN22
GCCAACTGGCCGTTGCGTCCGAAGATCTGGCCACCCGCACAGAACGTCAGGCCGCCAACCTCGAGCGGACTGTCCACGAAGCCGACGCGATCGCCCAACAGGTCGCTACCTCCGCCGATGGCGCGCGCCAAACGGCACAGGCTGTGGCCGAAGCCCGCGCCGACGTTCAGGAAACGACCGGCATCGTCTCAAATGCGGTGCAAGCCATCCACGCCATCGCCGACTCGTCTCAAGAGATCGCTCGCTTCACCAGCCTGATCGACGAGATCGCGTTCCAGACCAACCTTCTGGCCCTGAACGCCAGCGTCGAGGCTGCACGCGCAGGCGACGCAGGCCGTGGTTTCTCGGTCGTTGCGCAAGAAGTCCGCGCATTGGCCCAGCGCTCGGCGGCAGCATCGGGCGAAATCCGCGGCTTGATCTCTACGTCGTCGGCACACGTATCGCGCGGCGTTGATCTGGTTGAAAAGACCGGCGAGGCTCTGGAGCGCATCGGTGCCAAAGTCGTCGCCGTCGACGGTCTGGCAGGCAGCATTGCCCAGTCGGCGCAGGAACAGGCCGAAGCGCTCAACCGCGTCCGTCGCGCCATGAGCGAAATGGACGACATCACCCAGCAAAACGCGGCCATGACTGAAGAAGCCACGGCTGCGGCCCGCCAATTGGCTCAGGAAGCCCACGTCCTGACACAGCAGGTCAGCCGCTTCAAACTGGACGGTGGAGCAGTTCCGGTGCGCCTCGCGGTCCACAATAACGCGGCATAACCGCACTCAAAGAACAGGGCTTGGGTTTCGCGCATAGCGCGGGTACCAACCTCCCCTACAATCGTAGGAGAGTGATTTGGCCGACGACCGTTTTACCCCCGCAACGGCAACCCAGCCCGTTCCGACCCAGCCGCGACACGACTGGACGCTGGACGAGGTAGAGGCCCTGTTTGCCCTGCCGTTCATGGATCTGGTCTATCGGGCCGCCAGCGTGCACCGACACTGGTTCGATCCCAGCGAGGTTCAAAAGAGCCAGCTTTTGTCCATCAAGACCGGCGGCTGCGCTGAAAACTGTGGCTATTGCTCGCAATCGGCCAGCTTCAAGACCGGCCTTAAAGCCGAGAAACTGATGGACTCCACCACTGTCATCGCCGAGGCTATGGCCGCCAAGGCAGGCGGTGCGACCCGGTTCTGCATGGGCGCGGCCTGGCGTGAACTAAAGGACCGCGACACCCCGAAACTGGCCGCCATGATTTCGGGCGTGAAAGCACTGGGGCTGGAAACCTGCGCGACCTTGGGGATGCTGAGTGCAGATCAGGCACACCAGCTCAAAGAAGCGGGTCTGGACTACTACAACCACAATCTCGATACCGGCCCTGACTATTACGATCAGGTCGTCACCACCCGCACCTATCAAGACCGGCTGCAGACTTTGGAGCACGTCCGCGAGGCGGGCATGAGCACCTGCTGCGGCGGCATTGTCGGTATGGGCGAAAGCCGCCGAGATCGCGCGGGACTGTTGCACGCTCTGGCCACCTTGCCGGTTCACCCCGACAGTCTTCCCGTAAATGCTCTGGTTCCGGTCAGCGGCACGCCACTGGGCGAAGAGGTGCTCAAGAACGGCGAAATCCACCCGATTGAGTTTGTGCGGACGGTAGCTGTGGCCCGACTGGTTTGCCCCAAATCCATGGTTCGTCTGTCCGCAGGACGCGAAGGCATGAGCGCGGTGATGCAGGCGCTGTGCTTCCTCGCCGGGGCGAACTCTATCTTCGTGGGGGGGCAAGTTGCTGACGACGCCCAATCCCGAAGAGGATCAGGACGCCGCCTTGTTCCGCATGCTGGACCTGAGGCCGATGCCTCTGTCGGCCGAGCGTTAGACGGCGATCAGGCCGCGCGCCCGCGTCGCGTCATGGCCGACGCGGGTGCCAGCTGGATGCCACGCTGGTCCAGACCCGCCACCCAGCGGGCGGCGGTCTCGACCGTAACCGGATAGCTGAAGGCGCTACCGAAGGCCGAGCCATCGGTCTTGGCCTGCACTTCCAGTGCGTGCAGCTGGCGCAAGATGGCAGCCGGCGACTGGTCTTCATCCACGATACGATCCGCTGTCGCCCGAGCGAATGCTCCCGGCTTGCGCTCCAGTGTACCATCATCCAGCAGGGCCAGGCCCCGCTGACGCAGTTGGACCATCAAGGCGTTCGTGGCACCGTCGGAAGTCACAAAGCGATCGCCGAGATAGTTGCCGACCCCGAAATAGCCCACTGCGCGAGACAGCAGCCAATCCAGCTTCACCGACACATCATCGGCCGAACTGCTGGCCAGAAGGGTATAGGGACCGGGATCGTTGTCGGGATAACCGGTCGGCTCCATCGGCAGCTCGAGAATGACCTCATGGCCGTAGGATCGGGCCAGATCGATCCAACGCTGAAGGCCGTCCGCATAGGGAACGAAGCTGAGGGTCACTTCCGGTGGAAGGCGCTCGATAGCCGCACGGGTCGTGACAGCGTTGAGGCCCAGCCCCCCCACCACCAACGCCACTGTTGGCTTGCCATTGGCACGGAATGGTCGGGCATAGACCTGCGCAGGGACGCGTCCATCCGCCGCGATGCGCGGCAGCGGCCCTTCAGGGCCCGGCTGGTGCAGACCTGCAATAGGCGCAGCGGGCAAGGGATTGGGTTGCCGCACGGGAGCGGTAAAGGTGCCCGTCGAGGACACACTTGCACCATCCGGCAGGGTGATGACCGCATCACCGAAGCCCGCAGCCCCTTCGGCGTCGAGGCCTTCGAGCGTGGCGTCCTGATAGAGATCCATACCCGCCAGACCGAAAACTTCCTGGCCGCTGGCAACCTCGATAGGGGATTTGTCGGCAGTCAGGCGCGCACGGGCGGACGGCATACCGGCCTTGGGGTCACCCGTCAGGGCGACGACCAGCGCCACAGCACCGACCACACACAGGCCCGCGGCCCCGGCAATCACTTGCGGGCGGGCCAAAAGGGCTTGGCCGATGCGTTCCATACGCGACTGCGAGGGGTTTCCCGCCGCAGCGGCAAGCGCAGATTGTCGCTTTGCGAACATGGTCACGGCAATGCTCGATCAATCGTGGGGGAGCTACCGCACAGGCGGTAACCTTCACTCTGGATCAAGCCACGTCGGGGTTAAGAAACCCTAACGTTTGTTCACCACGATTGCCAAAAGATCGACCTGTGTTCGTTAGTCTTCAGGCGTGGCCGTCGCTGCAGGCTCTTCACCCGTATGCACGACAATGCCCGCAGGCGGCGCTTTAAGCTTGGAGAGGTCGCCGCCAGCTTTCAGGACATCCTTGGCGCGCTCGAGTTGATAGTCGACGTTCTTGTCGAACTCTGCGCCCGGTGCCTCGTGCGGGGTGTGCGGGCCGCGACGCTCTGCGCCAATGGAGGAATCCAGCGCCGTCGCATAGGCCGCTTCCGAATAAATGAAGCTGGAGCGCGAGATCGCCTTGGCCTCACCCTCGGTGCGGGCGACTTCGAGATCAGGTTCAATGCCGATCTTCTGGATCGAGCGACCCGAAGGCGTGAAGTAGCGCGCCGTCGTGATCGACACAGCGCCATCCTGACCGCCACGCAGCGGAATCACGGTCTGGACCGAACCCTTGCCGAAGGACGTCAGGCCCACAATCGTCGCCCGCTCGTGATCCTTCAGAGCACCGGCCACGATTTCAGATGCCGAGGCCGAGCCGTAGTTGATCAGAACGGCCAGCGGAAGACCGCCAGTCAGATCACCGGCCTTGGCCCACCAGCGCTCAATATTTTCTGGCTTGCGGCCACGCTGGCTGACAATCTCGCCGCGCTCTAGGAAGGCGTCGGACACGGCAACTGCCGCCGTCAGCAAGCCACCACCATTATTGCGCAGATCAAGGATGAAGCCCTTGAGGTTCGGCTTTTCGGCTTTGAGCTTGTTGATGTTCTCGATCAGCTCGCGCTCGGTATTTTCGTTGAAGGTCGAGATACGCAGATAGCCATATTCGCCCTCGAGGCGACCGGTGACCGAGTTCACCTTGATGACTTCACGCGTCAGTTCGACTTCACGGGCATCCTCGCCATCTCGCAGGAAGGTGACCTTGATCGAAGTCCCCGCCGCACCGCGCAGTTTGTCGGAGACGTCGCTGACCGTCAGGCCCGCCGTGCTCTGACCATTGATCGCGCTGATAACGTCGCCGGCCTGCACACCGGCACGCGCGGCAGGGCTCTCGTCCATCGGGGAGATGACCTTGATCAGGGCACCGTCCGCCGAAATGGTCAGACCCACGCCCGAATACTGGCCCTCGGTGCGTTCGCGCAGATCGCCATAGGCCTTGGGAGGCAGATAGTTGGAGTGCGGATCCAGCGCCGTCATCATACCCGACAGCGCCGCCTCGATCAGCTTCTTGTTATCGACCGGAACGACATACACCTGCTCCACGATGCCCAGAACATCGCCGAACAGTTCCAGCATGCGGAATGTCTCGTTGCGCGGGGTCTGGCTGGCCACAGCCGCCGCAGATCCACCCAGAACAAGGGCAGCGCAGCCCACGAGAAGCAGTTTACGCATTCGTCTTCTTTCCTGCGGCCGTCACTGGGGCGGCCGAAAACCATTCAACTTGATCCTGACGCGCATTCCGCCCGCTTACAATCGGTAGTCACCGGAATTTTTCCAGGTTTCGGTTCTTACGAGAACGCAACTCGTCCGGATCAGTCCAGCCAAGGCGCTGGATCGATGGGACGCTCGCCACGACGAAGCTCGAAATAGGCTTCACCATCTTCACCGGTGCGCCCCAGGGTCTGGCCCTCGGCGACCCGCTGGCCCACCTCGACCTCGACCCGGTCCATGCCCGCCACGACGGCGCGCCACCCCGGCCCGAGGTCCAGAATGACGATCTCGCCCCACTCTTTCATCGGTCCGGCGAACAGCACGCGACCGGCCGCAGGAGCCGACACCGCGCTGTTGCTGGCATGCCAGCGCCAGCCCGCAGAGCCCGAGCCATAGGTCTGGGCTGGAACCGCCTGTACTGGACGCACCAACCGGTCGCGTCCGCCCGGATTGCGCGCCACGACTTCGTTGGTGGTTTCTCCCACCGTCGGGACTGCCCCGCCCACTTCGCGTATACGGGCCTCCAGCGCGGAGGTCGCACGTTCGGCGCGCGCGGCCTCGGCGCGCAAGACCGATCGCAGGGCCGTCTTGCGGTTGGTCAAATTTTCGATCTCGGCGCGGCGCTGGTTCTGGGCGCTTTCCACCGTGAACAGGCGCTCGCTCGACAGGGCTGCCAGTCGGCGGATGCGGTTGATCTCTTCCTGACGATCCACCAGCACCTTGGTCCGCTTCTGGATTTCAGGCGTCATAGCGCGGATCATGATGTTGGCCCGCACCGTATCGCGCGCACGCTCGGCCGGTATCAGCAGCGGCGGCGGAGGATTGCGCGACATCATCTGCAAGGCTGACAGCAGCCTGCCTTGCGCTGCGCCTTCACGCGACATCTGGCCCAACAGCACAGCTTCGCGCCCGCCGAGTTCTTTCAGTCGCGCCCGCTGGGCTTCCAATTGGATATCGTCGGCGGCTTCTTCACCGCGCAGTTCATCCAGCTGCGCATCCAGCTCCACCAGATCCTCGGCCGCCTGAGCCGCCTCGGCCCGCAGGCGCCGCGCGCGGGCCAGTTCGTCACGGTATTCGGCAGTAAGACGTGCCAACTCCTCGCTCTGTGGCTGGCGCTGACTATAGGCCACGCCCGCACTGGTCAAAACCAGCGCGCCTACCGTCAGAAAGATGAGCGAGGTTCGGGTCATTAATCCCGATGATAAGGTGATCCGGCCAGGATCGTCACGGCCCTATAAACCTGCTCGGCCAACATGGCGCGTGCGAGAGCATGCGGCCAGGTCTGCGGACCGAACGCCAGCGTCGAGCGGGCCACATCGCGCACCCGTGCGTCGAGGCCGTCTGCACCGCCAATAACGAACACCAGCTTGCGTTCGCCCTGATCGCGCAGAGTGGCAATATGGTCGGCGAAAGCGCGGCTGGAATAGGCCTTGCCACGTTCGTCACACGCAATCAGATGCGCGCCCTCGGCGGCAGCCAACAAAAGGTCGGCTTCCGGTCCCTTGCCCGCTTTACGTGGCTCGAGGTCGATGAGTTCGAGGGGACCTAGTCCCAGCGGGCGCCCTGTAAGGGTCGCCCGCCGGGCATAGCCGTCAGCCAGAGTGGCCTCGGGCCCACGGCCCGGTTTGCCGATGGCGGCAATTGCCAGCTTCATGGCTTATCTTCTCGGTTAGATCAGTTACGGCCAGCGCCGCGGTGGGCGCTGTCGACAGCCCAGATCTTTTCGATGTTGTAGAAGGTGCGAACTTCCGGACGGAACAGGTGAACGATGACGTCACCGGCATCCAGCAGCACCCAGTCACAGTGCGGCAGACCTTCGACCTTTACCTTGCCAAGGCCCATGTCCTTGAACAGGCGCAGCAGGTGGTCGGCCAAGGCACCGACGTGACGGTGCGAGCGGCCCGAAGCCACGATCATGGCGTCGGACATTGGGCTCTTGCCACGCAGGTCGATCAGGACAATGTCCTGCGCCTTGTCGAAATCTAGTTTGGCCAGGATGGCATTTTCCAACTCGGTCGCACCGGTCGGAAGCGGCTGGTTGTCGCCAGCGTCATCCTGAATGGACTCGTCGTCAAACTCGCCCGCGTCCGAATGGAGGGGATCGAGGGCGTCTTCACGCTCTGCCGATTGGGCAGTGACGTCGTGCGCTTCGTGCGCGGGATGGGGGCTCAGCGGAGGGCTCCAATAGGGTTTACCAAACCCTGACTATAGCACACCCCGCGATTGACGTCACCCGTCCTGCGCAGACCGCTTGCGTGAAGCGCGTATCGCGGTCGAGGAACGCGGGTTCAGAGGGGCCACAATATAGGTCCACGCAGGCGCCTGCAGACTAGGCAGCAGACCCGCCTCATTTGACGGGATGCGGTTGCGCCCGAAACGTACCGCTGCGGGCGCAGAACGGCTGTCCAGCAGGCTTCCGGGGCGGGCGATGACTGCCATCGGCATCAGCCGCATGATGTCGGTCCAGCCTCTCCAGCGATGGAAGTCGGCAAGATTGTCGGACCCCATCAACCAGACAAACTTCACCCCTGGGTGACGGGCGACCAAAGTTCTAAGCGTATCGATTGTCCATTGGGTGCCGATACGGGTCTCGACATCCGAAACAATCATGTTCGGGCCGACGGTACGGGCCACCTCACGCGCGGACTGCATCCGTTCGGCGAGAGGGGCCATCTCGTGGCTGGATTTCAGCGGGTTCTGCGGCGAGACCATCCACACCACGCGATCCAGACCCAGGCGGCGCATCGCTGTTTCGGCAACGTGGGCATGTCCGTCGTGGGCTGGATTGAACGACCCGCCAAACAGACCGACCTTCATCCCCGGCGTTAGATGCAGGCCATCGCGCAGCGCGCCCCCTCGGGGACCGCTGCCTTTAGGTGCAGGACCGGCATGGAAAAACGACAAGGGCAGCTCGGCTAAGGGATCGACAGCGGCTTATGCTCAACCGTGCCCTAACATGCAGCATCGGCTATGTCGCGAGATAAAAGCGCGAAAGTTTACCCGAGGGCAGTTAGAATTCGCGCCAGCTTGAGCCCGGATCACGCTCGCCCGGCTGGGCCAGTTGCTGGCCCCACGTGACCATCATCAGCGCCTTGTGGCTGCGGATCTTGTACTGGCCGATCATCGGGGTCACAGCCCCCAGCGGCAAGCCCGTGCGGGTGTCGTAGATAAAGCCCGAGAACTCGGCCACGCCCATACGGTCGCGGTTCGAATAGATCGACACTTCGGGGATGGAGACGACGTTCAGCGCGTCGTTGATCGGCACGCGCATATCCGGAATGCCGAAAACGCGACGCATCTGTTCCAGCGACAGCGCCGTTGCGCGGACCTCAAAGACCGCATCGGACTCGCCGCGCTCGCGCACCAGCGCATAGCCCGCTTCGGACAGGGCCGCGCGGATAGCACTGATGGCGTATTTGGAGTTTTCGGCGACGAAATAGGTTTCATCGACATAGACACGCGCGCCTTGCGGGATCGGCAGGGTCAGGCCCTCGACGGCTCGCTCGGCGGCGCGGTTCACCAACAGCATGTCGGTGGCAGTTCGTGCAGGGTTAGTCTCGGTGACCGAGGCACATGCGGAAAGGCTGGCCACAGCGGCGGCCAGTGCGGACACCACCAGAGCTTTGCGGGCAATCCCATGTGCCATGGTCATTACCAGCTGCCCGTGTTCGGCATAGAGGCCCAAGGCTCGGCCGGAGCGAGGCGTTCGCCCTTTTGCAGCAGTTCAACCGAAATACCGTCAGGCGAACGGATGAAAGCCATCCAGCCATCGCGCGGCGGACGGTTGATGGTCACGCCACCAGCCGCCAGCTTTTCGCAAGCAGCGTAGATGTCGTCGACCTCGAAGGCGAGGTGACCGAAGTTTCGGCCACCGGCGTAATCTTCGGTGTCCCAGTTATAGGTCAGTTCGACTTCCGGCTGCTTTTCGGCGCGGGCGCGGGCCTCGTCTTCCGGCGCGGCCAGATAGATCAGCGAAAAGCGACCTTCTTCGCTGTCCATGCGGCGGGTCTGAACCAGACCCAGCAAGTCGCAGTAGAAACGGAGCGAGGCATCGAGGTCCTTCACGCGGACCATGGTGTGGAGATAACGCATGTTAGGCCTATCGTGAGACGGGGGAGAAATCGAACGACAGCGCTTTAGTGCGCTTCGGGCGGACGGGCCGCCGGATCGAGATACTCGCTCTCGTCGTGATGATGGGCCGACAGCACAAAGCGACGGTCGCAATAGGTGCACTCGACAGAGGTGTCCTCGCCCATTTCCAGATAGACCAGCGGGTGGCCCAGCGCACCGCCGCCGCCATCACAGGCAACGCGCTTTTGCGTGACCAGAATTTCTTCAGCTTGCGGGACGATGGCGTCAGAGTGGCGCGGCGGCATGATGTATCCTCGGGAAGGCGTTTGGGCCTTCCTAAGCTCACACCGCCACAAGGTCAAACCATCGGCAATGGCTCGGCTTTTGACCCCGTGAACCGCAAAGCCCTATCGACCCGAGCGGTTGAATGCCGACTTTGCGCGGCCAAACCAACGCGCAAGCTTTTCTCGACGGCGGGTGTAAAGGCCAAGCCCCAGACAGGCCGCGCCAATCCAGAGCCCCGCCTCGCCGATCACCCCGAAGATGCCCGCCAGCGTGAGGCCGAAGGCGGTGGAGATATATCCGGCTTTGATGGCGAAGAAGGCCCCGACAAAGCCGGCGTAGCCCAGCACGCAAAATCCAAATGCGACCAATCCGATAGTCTTAAGTTTGCGCGAGCGTTGCGGGGTGGCGGTGCCGAGGGCTTGGGTCGAGTGGGTCATGGATATGTCCAGATCGCTTGTCCTAATGTCAATGAACCTTTACACCCCGTGTCGCACGCATGTCAAGCAAGCTTGTCAGAGGTTTTTATGGTGTTCCGGCTTGGCGAGCGGCCCGTTCATCCCTACCTATCGGACCGACCATCATTCTTTTCAGTCAAAGCCGACCGCATGACCGCATCCTCTGCTCTGCCCGATAACGCCATCGAAGTTCGCGGTCTGAAAAAGACCTACAAGGGCAATGGCAAGGCTCCGGCCAAGGTCGCCCTGCGGGGCGTGGATCTGACCGTCAAGCGTGGTTCGATGTTCGGCCTTCTGGGCCCGAATGGCGCGGGCAAGTCCACGCTGATCAACATCATTGCCGGTGTGGTCAACAAATCCGAAGGCTCGGTCAAAATCTGGGATCGGGACATCGATACCGAAGCGCGCGATGCCCGCTCGGCTTTGGGCGTGGTGCCTCAGGAAATCGTCGCAGACGTTTTCTTCACCCCGCGCGAAAGCCTCGAGGTACAGGCCGGTTTCTATGGCGTGCCAGCGAACGAGCGCCGCTCTGACGAACTGCTGGCGGCGCTGGGCCTTTCGGACAAGGCAAATGCCTATGTGCGCCAACTCTCCGGTGGTATGAAGCGTCGCCTGATGGTGGCCAAGGCGCTGGTACATAATCCGCCTGTCCTGATCCTCGACGAGCCGACCGCGGGCGTGGACGTCGAACTGCGCCGCCAGCTTTGGGATTATGTGCGCAAGATCAACGAGGAAGGCGTCACCGTCATCCTGACGACCCACTACCTCGAAGAAGCGCAAGAGCTTTGCGACACGATCGCCATCGTCAATCGCGGCGAGGTCATCACCTGTGAGCCCACCCAGCAACTGCTGCGCCGTTTGGATACCCGCAACGTTGTTGTCGTGCCCGAGAATCCGATCGATGCCCTGCCCGAGCTGACCGGCTTTACGGTCATGCCTCGTCCCAACGGCGCATTCGCTGTGACTTATCGTACGGGCGAGTCCAGCGTCGAGAATGTTCTGGCTGCGGTACGTGCTGCCGGTATCTCGATCCGCGATATCACGACCGAGGACCCCGATCTGGAGGACGTCTTCCTCGCTCTGACCTATGGCGACAACAGCCGTCCGGATCCCACCAAGGACTGATCCGTCAGATCACCATAACGGTGCCCAGCAGCACCCTTGCCCCTGCCCTTCCCAGAACGCGATCCGCAGCCTGCTGAAGGGCGCGGGTCAGGGCGTTCAGGTCAGGCACCGCGTCTGGCAGCATCCGGCTGGCCTCAACACGCACGGCGTCGGCGAAGGCTGCATTCAGGCGCGGCCGTGACAGCTTGGCTCGCTCCAGCAATGCGCCATCTGCAATCACCAAGGTGCTCTCGACCGAGATGATCGCTCTGCGTCCCTGAGGGCGCAGAACCGTGGCGGTCGACAGCGGCATGTCCAACTCCCCTCCCGCAGGTGCGGAGGATTGCCCCTTGGGACTGGCCGCTGCAGGAACAGCCTGAGCCGACAAGCCCAGAGCCGAAAAGCCAAGAGCAGCGAGAATAAAAGCGCGACGTTGCATCGTCCCAGGATGCCGCATTCAGTTTAAGGTTCGGTTACACAGGCACTGGCACTCGCACCATCAGCGGTTTAGCGTTGTCCTATGACGAGAGATATCAACGCCTACCGCCCCAATGTCGGGGTCGTCCTGTTCAACGCCGAGGGCAAGGTCTGGTTGGGACGCAGAGCCCATACACCGGCCCCCTACAACTGGCAGTTTCCTCAAGGCGGGGTGGATGACGGCGAAGATCTAGAAGCGGCCGCACGCCGCGAACTTCGCGAAGAGACCGGCGTCACTTCTGCCGAGCTTCTGGCCCGCACCGACACTTGGGTTTTTTACGACTTCCCCGACCATCTGCAGGGACCCAAAGCGTGGCGCGGCTTCAAGGGGCAGCGCCAGATGTGGTTCGCCTTTCGCCTGACCGGACCCGACAGCGAAATCGATCTGTTCGCCGATGACGAGGTCGAGTTCGAGGAATGGCGCTGGGGCGATCTGGGCGAAGCGCTGGACCTTATCGTGCCCTTCAAGCGCGAAGCCTATGAAGGCGTCGTCAAGGCCTTCAAGCACCTCGCGTCCTGAACGCTCCCTAGCCAACAAAAAGGCCCCCGCCATCAATGACGGGGGCCTTTTCTATTTTAGTCCGGATCGAGCCTTAGGCGACGATTTCCGAAGCCTCTTCAGCGAGGATCGTCAGACCCTCACCGTTGACGTCGGCGAAACCGCCTTTGACGTCGAAGCGACGGCGGGCGTTGCCTTCGTAGATCGTGATCACACCTTCGCGAAGGGTGGTCATGAACGGGGCGTGGCCCGGAAGGACGCCGAAGTCGCCCTCGACACCCGGTGCGTCGACCTGATCGACCTGGCCCGCGACGATTTCGCGTTCCGGAGCGACGAGGGAGAAGTTCAGCTTGCCGGTCATGGATTAGGCCTCAGCAGCCATCTTCTCGGCCTTAGCGACGACTTCGTCGATCGCGCCAACCATGTAGAAAGCAGCTTCCGGCAGGTGGTCGTATTCACCAGCCACGATGCCCTTGAACGAGCGGATCGTGTCAGCCAGTTCAACGAAGGCACCCGGGGTATTCGTGAACTGCTCAGCCACGTGGAACGGCTGCGACAGGAAGCGCTGGATCTTACGAGCGCGGGCAACGACCAGTTTGTCGTCTTCCGACAGTTCGTCCATGCCCAGGATGGCGATGATGTCCTTCAGCGCCTTGTACTGTTGCAGGGTTTCCTGAACCTGACGGGCAACGGTGTAGTGTTCTTCACCGATGACCAGCGGGTCCATGATACGCGAGGTCGAGTCCAGCGGGTCCACGGCCGGGAAGATAGCTTGAGCCGCGATGTCGCGGTTCAGAACGGTCGTCGCGTCCAAGTGGGCGAAGGTACCAGCAGGTGCCGGGTCGGTAAGGTCATCGGCCGGGACGTAGATGGCTTGAACCGAGGTGATCGAGCCCTTCTTGGTCGAGGTGATGCGCTCTTGCAGGTTACCCATTTCGGTCGCCAGCGTCGGCTGATAGCCCACTGCCGAAGGAATACGGCCCAGCAGTGCCGACACTTCCGAACCCGCTTGGGTGAAGCGGAAGATGTTGTCGACGAACAGCAGCACGTCCTTGCCTTCTTCGTCGCGGAAGTATTCAGCGATCGACAGGCCGGTCAGAGCCACACGAGCGCGGGCGCCCGGCGGTTCGTTCATTTGGCCGTAAACGAGGGCGCACTTCGAGCCAACGGTCGAACCGTTGTTTTCCTTCGGGTCGACGTTCACGTTCGACTCGATCATCTCGTGGTACAGGTCGTTACCTTCGCGGGTACGTTCACCCACGCCGGCCAGAACCGAGTAACCGCCGTATGCCTTAGCGATGTTGTTGATCAGCTCTTGCATGGTGACGGTCTTGCCGACGCCAGCGCCGCCGAACAGGCCGATCTTACCACCCTTGGTGTACGGGCAGATCAGGTCGATGACCTTAATGCCGGTGACCAGGATTTCAGCCGAGGTCGACTGTTGGTCGAAGGTCGGCGCGTCCTTGTGGATCGGACGGTATTCGGTGGTTTGCAGCGGACCGGCTTCGTCGATCGGCTGACCGACGACGTTCATGATGCGGCCGAGCGTGCCCGGACCAACCGGAGCCATGATCGACTTGCCGGTGTCAACGACGGCTTGACCACGGGTCAGGCCTTCGGTGGTGTCCATCGAGATGGCGCGAACCATGTTCTCGCCGAGGTGCTGGGCAACCTCGAGGACGAGGGTGAACGGCTCGCCGGTCTTTTGGTCGACGTTCTGGGTTTCCAGAGCGTTCAGGATGGCCGGCAGTTGGCCTTCGAACTGAACGTCGACAACGGCGCCGATGACCTGGGCGATCTTGCCCTGGCCAGCAACGGCGGCGGTAGCAGCGACGGTCTTCTTGGCTGCCGGCTTCTTGGCGGCGGGTTTCTTCGGTGCGGTGGCGTCGGTCATGGGTGTGTCCGGTTCGGAATGGGGTCGTTCGGGATCAGATGGCTTCGGCGCCAGCGATGATCTCGATCAGCTCGGTAGTGATCTGGGCCTGACGTTTACGGTTGTACTGCAGGGTCAAGGCATTGATGAGGTCGCCCGCGTTACGCGTTGCGTTGTCCATCGCTGCCATCTGCGAACCGAAGAAGCCTGCTTGGTTTTCCAGCAGAGCCGCCAGGATCTGGGTGGTCAGGTTGCGCGGCAGCAGCGTCTCGAGGATTTCCTCCTCCGAGGGCTCGTACTCGTACAGAGCCGTGCTGTTGTCCACCGACGAAGCCGTTTGGACTTCAGCCGGAACCAGCTGTGCGCCGGTCGGAACCTGTTGGATCACCGACTTGAACTGGCTGTAGAACAGCTGGACCACATCGGCCTCACCGTTCTCGAACATTTCGGCGATCAGTTCGGCAATCGGCTGGGCCGAGTGCAGACCGACGGTCTTGTGTTCCGACAGTTCGAAGGTGCGAACCAGCTTCTCGCCATAGAGGCGCTGCAGCTGGTCGCGGGATTTGCGGCCAACGGCGATGATCTTAACGTCTTTACCCTGGGCGATCAGGCTGTTGATGCGCTCGCGCGCGGCCTTGATCACGTTCGAGGAGAAGCCGCCTGCCAGACCCTTGTCGGCAGTGGCCACCACGATGAGGTGACGTTGATCTTCACCGGTCCCGGCGAGAAGGCGCGGAGCATCCGCACCTTGCACACCGGCGGCCAGGTTAGCGATCACCGAAGCCATACGCTGGGCGTAAGGACGGGCATTTTCAGCCTGTTCCTGGGAACGCTTCAGCTTGGCCGCGGCGACCATGTTCAGGGCTTTCGTGATCTTCTGCGTCGACTTGACGCTTCCGATCCGATTGCGCATTTCCTTGAGGCTGGCCATCCGGCGTTACTCTCGCTTCGGTTGGTGCTCTTAGGCGAAGGTCTTGAGGAAGGCTTCCAGAACGCCCTTAAGCTCGGTTTCGAGCTCGGCGGTCAGGTCCTTCTTGGTACGGATGCCTTCCAGCAGCGACGCGTTGTTAGCGTGCACGCGGGCCAGCAGTTCCTTCTCGAAGCGACCAACGTCAGCCACTGCGATACCGTCCAGGTAGCCGCGGGTACCGGCGTAAACCGACACAACCTGCTCTTCCATGGTCAGCGGAGCGTACTGCGGCTGCTTCAGCAGCTCGGTGAGACGGGCACCACGGGCCAGCAGCTTCTGGGTCGAGACGTCGAGGTCCGAACCGAACTTAGCGAAGGCAGCCATTTCGCGATATTGAGCCAGCTCGCCCTTAATCGGGCCAGCGACCTTCTTCATCGCCTTGGTTTGAGCCGACGAACCCACGCGCGAAACCGAGATACCGACGTTAACAGCCGGACGGATGCCTTGGTAGAACAGGTCCGATTCCAGGAAGATCTGGCCGTCGGTGATCGAGATCACGTTGGTCGGGATGTAGGCCGACACGTCGTTGGCTTGGGTTTCGATGATCGGCAGAGCGGTCAGCGAGCCCGAACCGTAGTCGCCGTTCAGCTTGGCCGAACGTTCCAGCAGACGCGAGTGCAGGTAGAAAACGTCGCCCGGGTAGGCTTCGCGGCCCGGCGGACGGCGCAGCAGCAGCGACATTTGACGGTAAGCCACAGCTTGCTTCGACAGATCGTCGTAAACGATCAGGCCGTGCATGCCGTTGTCGCGGAAGAACTCGCCCATGGCGGTACCAGCGAACGGAGCCAGGAACTGCAGCGGAGCCGGTTCCGAGGCGGTTGCAGCAACCACGATGGTGTATTCCAGAGCGCCCGACTCTTCGAGGGTCTTAACGATCTGGGCAACGGTCGAACGCTTTTGGCCGATGGCGACGTAGATGCAGTACAGCTTCTGCGACTCGTCGTCCGACTTGTTCAGCGGCTTTTGGTTCAGGATGGTGTCGACGGCGACGGCGGTCTTGCCGACCTGACGGTCACCAATGATCAGCTCTCGCTGGCCACGGCCGATCGGGATCAGGGTGTCGATCGACTTCAGGCCGGTTTGCATCGGCTCGTGAACCGACTTACGCGGGATGATGCCCGGAGCCTTAACGTCAACGCGGCGACGCTCGGTGAACTCGATCGGGCCCTTGCCGTCGATCGGCTCGCCCAGCGGGTTCACAACGCGACCCAGCAGACCCTTGCCAACCGGCACGTCCACGATTTCGCCCAGACGGCGTACATCGTCGCCTTCCGAGATTTCGGCATCGGTGCCGAAGATCACGACGCCGACGTTGTCGCGTTCCAGGTTCAGGGCCATGCCCTTAACGCCAGCCTTGGTGAATTCCACCATTTCGCCGGCTTGGACATTGTCCAGACCGTGAACGCGGGCAATGCCGTCGCCGACCGACAGCACTTGGCCGACGTCGGAGACGTCAGCTTCAACGCCGAAATTGGCGATCTGCGACTTGAGAATGGCCGAAATTTCGGCGGCGCGGATGTCCATGTTGAGCTCTCTGGCTTTCGTACTTCGGTGCGGGCCTTGCGGCCCGGCAAATGTCTTCGGTTTCGGGCTTAGGCGCGCTTCAGCGCAAAGGTCATTTGGTCGAGCTTGGTCTTCAGCGAGGCATCGAACAGCTTCGAACCCACTTTGACCTTAAGCCCACCCAGGATCGACGGATCGACACGGGTAGTCAGTTCCGGATCACGGCCAAGTGCGGCGCGCAGCTCCGATTGAATCTTTTTAGACTGTGCAGCAGTCAGTTCGACCGCCGAAACGATCTCTGCGGCTACGATGCCGGTCTTCTGGGCATACAGAGCCGCGAAGCCAGCGATCACGCCCGGCAGGTCCGCCGCACGGCCATTCTTTGCCAACAGACCCAGCAAATTGCGGGTCACAGCATTGAACTGCGCCTTTTCAGCTACGGCGACCAGGCCCTTGGCTTGATCTTCCGAGCCGATCACCGGCGAGGTTGCGAGACGGCGCAGATCCGCGCTTTCAAGCCAAGCGGCCTTCAGCGACGCCAAATCAGCGCGTACGGCGTCGATGACACCGTTGTCTTCTGCGAGGTCGAACAGTGCCTGAGCATACCGTCCGCCGACTTCCGTCGTCCTGAAATCGTCCGCCACTAAGTTTGATCCGCATATTGAGCGTTTGCATCAAAACCGGCCGCAGTTTCCCACGCCGATCAAGGGCTTGATATGCTTGTAGAAAGCACATTCAGGACGCATCTCGCGATACGCCCTTCTTCAAAGCCGCGCGGCCAATACCACGCAAGGCCGAAAGTCGCAACCAACGGAGTCGGAACGTTCGGTGCAGATACGCACTCTAATCGCTGAATCTTCGCTAAAACCGACAAAAGTCGGGGGCTATGTCTATGACAGCTATGGGTGGGGGTGCGACGTTGCGGCATACTGCCGCCTCTTGATGCACACTCACAGGCCGATTAGGCGTCTCGCCGTATAATTAACCGCAGGACCTGCAATGCTCGAAAGCATAACTCCCCTTTTGACCGATCCGGCCGCCTGGGCGGCCCTTGTGACCCTTGTGGTCATGGAAGTGGTCCTCGGCATCGACAATCTGATCTTTATCTCGATCCTGTCGAACAAACTACCGCCCGAGCACCGTCAGCGCACCCGTCGCATCGGTATCGGCCTTGCACTGATCATGCGTCTGGCACTTCTGGCGACCATCGGCTGGATCGTCGGTCTGACCCAACCTGTGTTCGACCTCGGTTGGTCGGGTGCCGGCTTCGAGACCTCGTTCTCGTGGCGTGACCTGATCCTGATCGCGGGTGGCCTGTTCCTGATCTGGAAGGCGACCAAGGAAATCCACCACTCGGTGGACACCACGCCTTCAGACACCGGCCTGCTTGAGAAAGAAAAGAAGGACGCCGTGATCAACAACGTTGGCTCGGCCATCGTTCAGATCATCCTGCTGGACCTCGTGTTCTCGGTCGACTCGATCCTGACCGCCGTGGGTATGACCGAGCACGTGCCGATCATGATGGTTGCCGTGATTATTGCGGTTCTCACCATGCTGCTGGCCTCGGACCCCCTTGCCAACTTCATCGACAAGAACCCGACCGTCGTCATGCTGGCTCTGGGTTTCCTGCTGATGATCGGTGTGGTTCTGATCGCCGACGGCTTCGGCGCTCACGTGCCGAAGGGCTATATCTATACGGCTATGGCCTTCTCGGCTCTGGTCGAGGGCCTGAACATGTGGTCTCGTAACGCCAAGATTAGAAAAGAGGCGGCCGAGGCTGCTTTGAAGGCGAAACAGACCCCACAGGTCTAAAAGCCTGTAAATATGTCAAAGGGCCCCGTCATCCGGCGGGGCCCTTTTTCTATGTCCTAGAGGAAGCTGTAGGGATCGACATCGACCGTCAGCCGAACAGAGGCGGGAACCTTCACCCGTGATAGCCAAGCCCGCAGGAAAGCCTGAAGGTTTACGTCACGATCAGCACGAACCAGCAGGCGTTTTCGTCGACGCCCCCGCACCAGTGCCAGCGGCGCATCAGCTGGACCGTAAACTTCCAACCGCTCGGCGTTCGGGATGGCGGCTGCCAACTCACGCGCGGTCTTTTCCAGAGCATGGGCGTTTTCGCTAGACAGGATCAGGGCCGTCAGCCTGCCAAACGGCGGCATAGTGCCCAGTTCCCGCTCGCCCATCTCGGCCTCGACAAAGGCATCGCGGTCATTAGCGGCTAAGGCTTCGAGCACCGGATGTTCAGGCGTCCACGTCTGCAACAACGCACGCCCAGGTTTGTCTGCACGGCCGGCGCGGCCCGTGGCCTGCGCCAGCAGTTGATAGGTCCGCTCAGCCGCCCGCAGGTCACCGCCGCGCAAGCCCAGATCGGCATCCACAACGCCTACAAGGGTGAGAAGCGGGAAGTTGTGGCCCTTTGCGGCCGCCTGCGTAGCGACGAGAATATCGATCTCGCCATCGGCCATCGACTGGATCAGCGCCCGCGCCGCCTCGCCGTCCGGCACCGTGTCCGATGAGAACACGGCTGTGCGCGCCTCGGGGAACAATTGGCGCACTTCTTCTTCCACACGCTCGACCCCCGGTCCGACAGACACCAGCGTGTCTTCGGCTCCGCAAGACGGACAGGCCTTGGGCTTGGGCATGGAAAAGCCCGTCAGGTGGCAAACCAGTCGACCTGTGTATCTATGCTCGACCAGCCAGCTATCCGTATCGGGGGCTGTCAGGCGATGTCCGCAAGCACGGCACAGTACCACCGGCGCATAGCCACGACGGTTAAGGAACAGCAGCGTCTGCTCCCCCCGCGCCAAATTGGTGCCGATCTCTTCGCGCAGGGTCTGGGACAGCCACGTCTGGGGATCGGGCGGATTTTGGCGCAGGTCCACCAGCGAAATATCCGGCAGCACCGCCACCCCGTGACGTGACTTCAGCTGAAGCCAGCGATAACGCCCCTGACGGGCATTCCACAGCGTCTCCAGCGACGGGGTCGCCGAAGCCAATACCACCGTCGCACCCTCGATACGCGCCCGTGCCACAGCCAAATCGCGGCCATGATAGACAAGGCCCTCTTCCTGTTTGTAGGACCCGTCGTGCTCTTCATCGACCACGATCATGGCCAGATCGGTGTAGGGCAGGAACAGCGCCGAGCGGGCACCGACGACGATATTACAGCGCCCTGCCCGCACCCCTTCCCACACCTGACGACGGCGCGCAGCTGAAACGCCGGAATGCCATTCCGCCGGAGCAGCGCCGAACCGGCGGGTGATTCGCTCGATCAATGCCTGCGTCAGCGCGATTTCCGGCAGCAGGATCAGAACCTGCGCATCGGGCTTTGCCGCCAACAAATCCGCGGCGGCTTCCAGATAGGTTTCGGTCTTGCCCGAGCCGGTGATGCCATCCAGCAGGAAGGGCGAGAACCCACCCCCGATGGCCGCCGCCGACATGGCCTTGGCCGAGGCCGCCTGATCGGGATTTAGGGTGGCGGGCGCATGCGCAGGGCGTGGCCGGTCAAAGGCTGCCATGGCTTCGACCTCGAAGACCTCCAGCACCCCTTCATCCACCAGCCCTTTGATCACACCGGACGAGACACCTGCCGCGCGCGCCAGATCGGCTGGCGTCATGGCGCGATCGCCCAATGCCTCGATGACCGATGTACGAGCCGTGGTGGTACGCAGCGGCTGGCGCATCTCGACCCGTCGCACCCGTCGCTCAGGACGGGGGCGCGGCGCACGAAGGCCCCGAAGTGCGCGCGATGCCATCTCTCCGGGCGGGTTCAGCGTCCACCGCGCGGCCCACTCGACAAAATCGACGGTCGCCAAAGGCAAGGACGGGTCGCTCGCCTTTTGAACAATCGCCTTCAACTTGCGGTTGGAGCCGGTCGTTTCAAAGACGTCCGAGACGATCCCGCGTAACAGGCGCGGCCCCAGCGGCACATCGACCTGATCGCCGCGCGCCACTTCGATCCCCTCGGGCACCTCATAGTCGAACGCCTCCTGCACAGGCAGGGGCACAAGCACAGACGCCACTTTCACGCGAACACCACCCGCGCTACCTTGGCGGCCATGAAAATCTTCCTCGATACCGCCGACGTCGCCGTCATTAAGGACATCCTGCCCACAGGCATGGTCGATGGCGTCACCACCAATCCTTCTCTGATCGCTAAGTCGGGTCGGAACATTGCTGAGGTCATTGCCGAGATTTGTGCTCTCGTCGAGGGGCCTATTTCGGCAGAGGCTGTTGCTACCGATTATGACACCATGGTCAAGGAAGGCGAGAAGCTGGCTGCGATCCACAAGAATGTGGTCGTTAAACTGCCGCTTACGTGGGATGGCCTGCGCGCCACCCGCACCTTCACCGACCGCGGGATCAAAACCAACGTCACCCTGTGCTTCTCTGCAGCCCAGGCCATGCTGGCGGCCAAGGCTGGCGCGACCTTTATCTCCCCGTTTGTCGGGCGTCTGGACGATCACGGTGCCGACGGTGGCCTCCTGATCGAAGAGATTCGCGCCCTGTACGACATGCAGGGTTTCGAGACGCAAATCCTCGCCGCATCCTTGCGCAACACGGCCCACGTCGAGGCTGCGGCCATCGCCGGTGCGGATGCTGCGACACTTCCGCCTGCGGTTTTGAAGGACTTGGTAAAGCACCCATTAACCGAAAAGGGGCTTGATGCCTTCCTTGCGGACTGGGGCAAGACCGGCCAGTCCATTCTGTAATCTGCGATCATGATGGAGTGGTCCCTTCAATGTCTCAATCTCTGGACACCTCGGCGGACCACTCCGACATGACGAACGACCTGCACTGGCCCCAGGTCCGACTGTGGCTTGAAACCAATGGCCAGCACCTTCTGGAAGACCGCGAGCTTCTGGAACAACTGGGCCTTAGAGCCGAGGGGCGCAATGTCGTCGATTTTGGCCGCGCTGCCCTGCACAAGATGGAAGCCAACGCCCAGCGCGAAGCCGGTGCCCGCCGCCTGATCGAAGAAATCTCGCGCACCAATTTCGCCGCCCAGACCCAGACGCATGTCGCGGCACTGGATCTGATGGAGGCCACCAGCCACATCGAACTGGCTCGCCAACTCGATATGACCACCCAAGCCCGCTTCGGTCTTGCGGGTGCAGCCATCGCGATTGAAAAGCCCGGCATCGTTCCGTTCGGCTGGAAGGCCCTTGAGCAGGGCCGTGTTGACGCGCTTCTGGGCGAAGATGGCCGCAACTGGCTTGGCCCGAACTTTACCGGCCTCGATCTGTTTGGTCCCGCCGATGGCGAGGTCCGTTCGGTGGCACTGGTACGTATGAACATCCGCTTTGCCGACGAGAGCGAGCCGCGCGCCGCCCTGTGCGCCTTCGGGTCGGTCGAGGACGAGGGCTTTACGCCCGCCATGGGCTGCGAACTGATCGCCTTCGTCGCCCGCGTATTCGAACGAATGGCAGGCCGATGGGCGCTGCCGGAAGCCTGACCGCAGACGAGGCGCTGCGCGGGTGGCTGGACCACCTAGTCCATGAACGCCGCCTGTCGCCGCGCACCCTCGAAGCCTATGGCCATATTGGTCGCTTGTATGTGGCGTTCCTCGAACGCCACAGGGGCGAAGCCTTACGCCTAAAGGACCTTGGAACTGTCACCGCTGCCGAACTTCGCGCCCATCTTGCGGAGCGTCGCAGCGGAGATCATCCCCTCAACGCCCGCTCACTCAGCCAGACATTGGCGGCCATTCGCGGCTTTCACAGCTATCTGGACCGCCGCCACGAGGTCGATGCCCCGCAACTGGCACTGGTACGCGGACCGAGGGTCAAGGCCTCTTTGCCGCGTCCCGTCACAGAAGACCAAGCCATCGGGCTGCTACAGGAGCCCGAAGCCGATCCGGACATGGAGCCATGGGAGGCGGCGCGTGATCGCGCGGTTTTGACGCTTCTTTATGGATGCGGTCTTCGTATCTCCGAAGGGCTGTCGCTGCTGCGCAAAGATGCGCCGTTGGGCGACAGTGTGCGTATTGTCGGCAAGGGCTCCAAGACCCGCATCGTTCCTGTCCTGCCACAGGTCTCGAAAGCCGTGGACGACTATATCGACCTGTGCCCTTGGCCGCTTGCCCCCGACGAGCCGCTCTTCAGGGCCAAGCGGGGTGGTCCGCTCTCGCCGCGTCAGGTCCAAGCCACGGTTCAGCGGCTGAGAGGACGATTGGGTCTTCCCGCCTCGGCCACACCCCATGCGCTGCGGCACAGTTTCGCAACCCACCTTCTAGGCGCAGGCGCGGACCTCCGCTCCATTCAGGAACTCCTCGGTCACGCCAGCCTGTCGACGACCCAGAAATACACTCAGGTCGACGCCGCCGCGCTGCTCAAAGCCTATGCTTCGGCGCACCCCCGTCGCTAGCCATTGCCATATAAATAACATCGTTAGACAAGTAACTGATCGGGCTGGAGGATCACTGGCCTATGCAGGAACGGCCATTACGCGCGGATGTCTGTCGACGAACTTGCCTGCGGTTGCTGGCAAGCGCGGCATCGCTTGGCGTAGGCGGTCTCTCCGTTAGCGGGCAGGCACAGGACATCGCGGCTGCACCCGCCGGTCCTGCACCCGTACCGCTCTACACCAATCTGTTCACGCGCCTGGCGGCACCGGTGGAAATAGGACGGCGCAGAAGTCTGTTTGTGCTGGATACAGGCGCCGAGGCGACTGCCATATCGGATCAGTTGGCCGCCGAGTTGCAACTGGTGGCAGGTCCCCGCGTCACTGTGCACAGCGTAACCGCCTCGAGCGTCGTTCCCAGTGTGCGCATTCCGCGCTTCAGGGTCCAATCCGAAACCTTCGAGGACGTTCTAGCTCCGGTATTCCCGCTTGAAGAACTGGGTGCGGAAGGCTTGCTAGGGTTGAACCATCTGCAGGCCTTCAATCTGCTGCTGGACATCCGCAACCGTAGCGCAACGCTGAACCCGAACCAGACACAGGGCGTGCGGTTCGAAATGGGCGCATCGGAGTTGGCGACCCGTATCCAGCGCCGTCTGTCTGCCGTTCCATCTTATCAAAAGAATGGATTGCTGTTCATGGACATCCGTGTGGGCGATGCACCCGTCACCGCCTTTCTGGATACCGGCGCGCAACACTCGGTCGGCAACGAGCAGCTTCTGGCCCAGCTTGGCTATCCCGCCCGCCAGCTACAGACCGTCGCCGTCCATGGCGTCAGCGGTCCCGCGATCGTGGGCCGCTCCGGCCCCACCGTGGATATCGAACTTGGCCCCAAACGGCTGCAGCGGGTGCCCCTGCTGTTCAGTGACCTGCATATTTTCCAGATACTGGGACTGGCCGACCGCCCCGCCCTGCTTATCGGCGCGGACCTGTTGAGCCGGTTTGACCAGGTACGGATCGACTACAAGACAAACCGCATCGCGTTGGGCAGCATTATGCGCGGGAGAGGCGTGCCTCGGAATTCCGTGCGTTGAGGGACAGGTCCCACAGGAAGCTAAGGATAGCTTCGCTCACTGCCTCGGGCGCTTCCTGCTGGACCCAATGGCCTGCCTTTGGAACCACCGTCATACCGCGAAAATCTGTCAGCCAATTCGACAGTTCGCTTTCGAAATGCCCTGGATAGCGCCGCACCGGATCACGCTCGCCGACCAGAAACGCCGATGGCACAGTGATCTTGCGGCCCTGAAGCCAGCGCGTCCGCGCCCAGTTGGAATCGATCATCCGATACCAGTGGACCGCCCTCTCGAAGCCCGATTTCTTGAAAGCCTCGACATAGGCAGCGAAATGATCCGGCGTCAGCCAGACCGGAAGGACGGCCTCGTCGGGGATGATATCGACGAAGTTGCGCCCTTGAGGAATACGCCCGTCTGCCTGATAGACAGGCTGTGTCGCCCCGTCGAAGGCCCAGAACATCTTGCGCAACGCCGTCTCGGGATCGGCATCCATCGGCAAATGGGACTCCGGATGTGCAAACGTAGCCAGATACAGCAGGTCCTCGCCGTTCTTTTCGGCCAGGTATTTCATAACCGCCGTCGGGGGCCCCTGACGTCTGCGCGGCTGGAACGGTACCGCTATGCCCATGACGGCATGGAACATGTCCGGCCTTAGCAGGGCCGCCTGCCAGGCGACGGCGGAGCCCCAGTCATGTCCGACGATGGCCGCCTGCTCGTAACCGAGCGCCTCGACCAGTGCGACCAGATCACCCACCAGCGTATAGATGGAATAGGACGACGCCCCCGGTGGCCCGCCTGTCTCGCCATAGCCGCGCATATAGGGTGCTACGACGCGGTAACCCGCTTGCGACAAGGCCTTGATCTGGTGATGCCAGGAGATGGCGAGATCAGGAAATCCGTGCACCAGAACCACAAGTGGTCCCTCTCCAGCCTCGATGACCTGAATGTTCAACTCGTCGGTCTGGATCCACCCCATATCCACTCCGGCACCCTCACAGAAAAACCTCACCGCAAGGTCCAGAAACGACAGATCGCCCCCGCAGGCAAATCACAAACCTAGGGTATTTTAATTTGATAGTACGATTGTGCAGGGCACCTTTGGGTTTCGCCGCCGAGTTGATTATGTTGGGAGGGTGAGTGCCACCATCGACACCCCTGTAGCCAAGGCCGATATTTCGTTCGACCTGCCGCCCGCGCTGGCGACCCCGCCCGGGGCCGGTGCGGTGTGCGACGACGAGGGCGCACGCAAGATCGGTCGCGGCGCTGCCGAGGGCTATCTGCTGGGGTCGTCGATTATCGTCGCCCACGCCAGCATCACCGCGCGTCGTCTGGGCCTTGAGGCACCCTCCCGCTCACCCCTTATTCTGGATGCGCTGGAGCTGTTCGCCTTTGTGCGGCCCGCCAGGTTCTGTGCTCCTTCGCCGACGGGTCTGGCCCTGTCTCTCGGTCATGCCGAACCCAGGGGACCCGAAGCACAGGCGCAGGCGCTGCGATCAGCCGCGCAGGAACTTTTGTTGGAGCTGGCCGATCCAGCCTATCCCAAGCGCGAAGAGGCCTATGGTGTCGCCCTGACACTGGAGCGCGCGGGCTGGAGTTGGGGCAATCGGGTCATTCAAGCGCTGGAGGCGGGCGGCATCCGCAACCGCACCTCGCGCGGCTCGGGGCTCGATGTCTGGGCACGGCTGCCCGAATGGGAGGATGAACCTCCGCGTGGCGAGGCGGGCTCCGCCCCTGTCGACAGCGAGAGTGCGCGTATCCGGCTGGAGAAATTGCTGCGATCGTCGGGTCTGGATGAGACCCGCCCGGCCCAGTCCGACTATGCCGCCGAAGCGGCCTTTGCTTTTTCTCCCCGCAATGAAGAGGGTCGTCCGCGCGTCCTGCTGGCCGAGGCCGGCACAGGCACGGGCAAGACCATGGGCTATCTGGCCCCTGCTTCCGTCTGGGCCGAACGCAATCATGGTGCGGCATGGATTTCGACCTACACCCGCGCCCTGCAACGTCAGATCGACCGCGAGAGCAAGGCTCTGTGGCCTGACGAGGCCGAGCGTCGCAAAAAGACGGTCGTGCGCAAGGGCCGCGAGAACTACCTGTGCCTGCTGAACCTTCAGGACATGGTTCAGGCGGCACAACTGGGTAATGGCGACCTGATCGGTATGGCACTTGCCACCCGCTGGGCTGCCCATACCCGCTATGGCGACATGACCGGCGGCGACTATCCCGGCTGGCTGTCCGGCCTGTTCGCGGTCCAGCCGGCGCATCAGGCCAGCCCCGCCAATCTGGTTGATCGACGCGGAGAATGCGTTCACGCCGCCTGCCCGCACTATCGTTTGTGCTTTGTTGAAAAGACCATTCGTGCCAGCCGCCGCGCAGACCTTGTGGTCGCCAACCATGCGTTGGTGATGACGCAGGCCGCGTTCGATGGGTCGCGCACGGCGCGTGGCCTGAAACAGGATGGCGAGACAGCGGCCCTGAAACGCATTGTCTTCGACGAAGGACACCACCTGTTCGACGCCGCCGACAGCGCCTTTTCCGCCAGTTTGTCGGGACAGGAAGCGGCAGAGCTTCGCCGTTGGATACGGGGCCCAGAGGGGCGCGGGCGTCGCGGTCGCGGATTGGAAATCCGCCTTGGCGATTTGTGCGCTGACAACGAAGCGGCGAGCAAGGCACTGAAAGATGCCGTCGCTGCCGCAGCCCAACTGCCCGGTGAAGGGGTATCGGGCCGCATCGCCCCGGCTTCGGGTGAAGTGAACCCTATCGGCCCGATCGAACGCTTCTTGGTCGCTGCGCTTGAGCAACTGCGCGCCCGCGCTGCCGAAAGCGGTGGGACCGAGTTCGGGCTGGAGTGCGCCCTGCGTCCCGTGACCGAACCCGTCATCGAAGCTGCCCGCGAGGCAGCACAGGCATTGGCCGCTGTCGAGGCTCCGCTGCTGGCCCTTTCGCGCCATCTCGAAGACATCCTCGACGAGGAAGCCGCCGAACTGGACCCGTCCGCCCGTGCCCGCATCGAAGGGGCGCTGCGCGGAATGGACCGCCGCGCGCGTATGACCTTGCCCGGTTGGCGCTCCATGCTAGCCGCGCTCGATGAAGCCGGAGCCGAGCCCGATCCCGACTATGTCGACTGGCTGTCGGCAGAGGCTGCCTTTGGCCGCATCCACGATGTGGCCCTGCGTCGCCACTGGATCGATCCCACGGTGCCGCTGGAGGCCGCGGTCATCATGCCATCCCACGGCGTGTTGGTGACCAGCGCCACCCTTTCCGACCCCTCGGCCCAAGACCCGTTCGATATGGCCCGCGTACGCTCCGGTGCTGCCCGCCTGATTGATCCTGCCCGCACGCTCAAGGTCGAAAGCCCGTTCGACTATGCGAACAACAGCCGCATCATCGTGGTCAACGATCTGACCAAGGACGAACCGCGCCA
Source organism: Brevundimonas sp. GN22 (assembly GCF_054824005.1). Lineage (NCBI taxonomy): Bacteria > Pseudomonadati > Pseudomonadota > Alphaproteobacteria > Caulobacterales > Caulobacteraceae > Brevundimonas > Brevundimonas sp. GN22. The sequence goes on from NZ_JSYD01000070.1 coordinate 26,651, forward strand.
GACGGCGGCGGCCATGCGCGAGCTGTTCCTCGCCGCAGGGGGTGGGGGCGTTGGCCTGTTCACCGCTATCCGTCGTCTGAAAGCGGTCTATGAGCGGTTGGGGCCGGACCTCGCCCGCGCCGGTATTCCGCTTTACGCTCAGCATGTCGATCCACTGGAAGTGGGCGCACTGGTTGATGTCTTCCGCGCCGAGAACGATAGCTGTCTGCTGGGCACCGACGCTGTGCGTGACGGGGTGGATGTGCCGGGCCGTTCGCTCCGTATCCTCGCCTTTGACCGTGTGCCGTGGCCACGGCCGGACCTGTTGCACAAGGCCCGCCGCGCACGCTTCGGCTCCGGCCACGGGGGCCGCACCTATGACGATGCTCTGGCACGGGGCCGGATTGCGCAGGCGTTCGGTCGCCTGATCCGCCGCGCCGACGACAAGGGGGTGTTCGTCATGCTGGACGCCGCCTGCCCGACGCGCCTGTTCTCGGGCCTGCCCGAAGGGACCGAGGTGATGCGGATGGGTCTGGCCGATGCGGTGGACCTGACCAAAGAATACCTCAAAGCGGACGAAGCCTGATGGCCAAGACCACGCCTGCCACCGTCGCCCTGTCCAAGGCCGGTGTCACTTTCGACCTGTTCCCGTACGACTATGACCCCGATGCCCCGCGTGTCGGACTTCAGGCCGCAGAGGCGCTGGGCAAAGACCCCGAGCAGGTGTTCAAAAGCCTGATGGTCTTGGTCGATGACAAGCCCGCCTGCGTGGTTCTCCCGTCGGATTGCGAGGTCAGTATGAAAAAGCTGGCCGCGGCGCTGAAGGGGAAACATGCCCAGATGATGAAGCCCGCAGATGCCGAACGTCTGACGGGCTACAAGGTCGGCGGCGTAAGTCCTTTTGGTCAGCGCAAACAGGTGCCGACCGTCATCGATGAAACGGCACAGTTGTTTGATCAGGTGCTGATCAACGCCGGTCAACGCGGGCTTTTGCTGGGTATCGCCCCGCCAGATGCGCTCACTGCCTCGCAAGCGGTCTGGGCCGACATTACCGCCTGAAATCTTCGGGTTGTGCGAGACGCCGACCAAGCCCTGTTCTATAAGCCGCCCATGACCTCTGCCCCCTTGCCTACCGAACGCCACAGCCGCCGCGGCCTGTTCATTCCCTTCATCATCGTCGGGATCGCGCTGGCACTATGGACGGTCTGGTGGTTCTGGCTCGCCAATGAAGCCAAGAGCCAGTTGCAAACCCGTCTGGATCGGCTGCAAGCCTCGGGCTGGAGCGTTGAACATGCCGGAATATCCGCCAGCGGCTGGCCCCTGCATACGCGCCTGACGGTGAAAGAGGGCCAGTTCATCGCCCCGTCCGGTCACGGCATCAAGGCACCGTCCATCGCCGCAGAGGCCAACACCTATAATCCGCTACACTGGGTCGTCGTGGCCGACAAAGGCCTGACGCTCGTGCGGGCTGAAAAGGGCGAGACGCTGGTGGCAGCAAAGGCCATCCGGCTTAGTCTGACCGGCATTCGCCAGCGTTGGCCCAATGTTGCGTTCGAGATCGCCCAGCCGGTCTTCACGCCTGCCGAAGGGGCCGAGCCCTTCCCACTGGCCAATGCCGAACTGATCCAGCTCTACATGCGTCCCCACTTGACCAGCAGCACGACGCCCGGCGATGATGTGGACATCATGTTCCGCCTCATTCAAGCCCACGGCCGCGAAGGTGGTCCGGTGCAGGGCTTTGCGCAGAACGGCGAACTGACCCTTCAGGTCGAAGCCGTGGTCGAGAAGTCCTCGGCTCTGCGCCAGCCTGCGGCCGCCGCCGGCCTGTTGTCGGCATGGACCGCAAACGGTGGCCGCTTCGTCAATGTAAAGGGCGAGATGAAGGCCGGTGAAAGCCAAGCCGTTCTGACCAGTCCCGTCCTCAACGCCGACGACAAGGGCCAACTGGAGGGCGAGGTGCAGTTCAAGGCCGTTAAACCTTTGGCCGCTCTGGTCGGTCTGGCTGGTAGCCATCAGGGACAACCCGCCGAGAGGGCCGCGGCTGCCCGCGCCGCCGCCTCTGCTCCGCAAGGCGGTGAGGGCGAGGCTGCTCAGGACGTCGAGCTTTCGGTCCTGTTCCGCAAGGGCCGCACCTATCTGGGTCCGTTCGCGCTGGCTCCGGCACCGAAACTGTTCTGATGCTGCACGCCCCGGAAGAAGACCCGCAACGCCTCGCATTGGACAAGGCTGTGGCCGACGCCGTGGCCGCGCGTCTGACGGCCGGCCCGCGCGGTCGGCCCGACGCAGATGCCTTGGCCTTGCGCGAACTGCTACGCGGACTGACGCCGCCACAAAGATCGGCTCTGCGCGCCGTCATGGGCCGCATGGAAGCCGGTCATGGCAAACCTCTTCTGGCCTGTGGCGGCATTTCCCAGCTTCTGGCCGCAGATCGCTGGGGGCCGTTTGCCCGTCCGGTAGCAGAGCCGGACCAAGCTCTCGACGCCGCCCGCGCGGGGGCCCGCGCCCTGATTGACATCGGCAACCGTGCATGGTGGGGCAAGCTGCTGGCGGACCCGACGGTGAAGGTCATCGCCGCCCTGCCCGATGACGCACAGGCCCGCCCGCGCGCCTTTATGGTGTCGACGGAAACCAGCGGCCCGACCGGGGATGACCGCACCTTCTGGGTGACAGACAGTCCTCTGCCCGATTTCGAAATCATCGCCCACCTGTCCAACAACGGGCTGGCCGCCAGCTTGATGGCCGAATCCGGTGGCTTGATGCTGTTTACGCTGAGTGGCTATGTGCAGGCCGACGACGGGAGGCTGCAAGGCGCTCCCGGAACCCTGCAAGGCATCATCGGTGCCGCGCCAATATTCTGACTAGAGATCATTCGAGGAAGCGTCATGACCGATCAAAGCGCCAATGCGCCCACCCCCAAGCCGGGTATTCTGGACATTGCCCCCTATGTCGGCGGCAAGGGCGCGCTGGACGGCATCGCCGAACCCATGAAGCTGTCGTCCAACGAGAACCCGCTGGGTGCGGGTCCCAAGGCTCGCGAAGCCTTCGCCTCGGTGCTCGACAAGATCCACATCTATCCCGATGGCCGCGCCGACAAGCTGCGTGCCGCTGTGGCTGCCAAACATGGTCTTGAAGAAGACCGTCTGATCTTCGGCAATGGCTCGGATGAAGTTTTCGCCCTGCTGAACCAGACCTATCTGACGGCAGGCGACAATATCGTCACCGGCCAGTACGGCTTCCTCGCCTATCGCATCTCGGCACTGGGCTGTGAGGCGCAGGTCAAACTCGCCCCGGAGCCGGGGTATAAGGCCGAGGTCGATGCCCTGCTCGAGCAGGTCGATGAGCGGACCAAGATCGTCTACGTCTCCAACCCGTCGAACCCGACCGGCAGCTGGAACACGGCAGAGGAAATCCGCCGCCTGCACGCCGCACTTCCGCCGCACATCCTGCTAGTGGTCGATGAGGCCTATGCCGAATATGTGGTCGAGGCTGAGTACGAGAGCGCATTCGAGCTGGCTCGCACGGCCAACAACATCATCGTCACCCGCACCTTCTCCAAGATCCACGGCCTTGGCGGTCTGCGCATCGGCTTCGGCTACTGCCCTGCTGACGTGATGGGGGCGATGGACCGTATCCGCCTGCCGTTCAACGTCTCGGTTCCGGGTCTGGCAGCGGCGGTGGCAGCCGTGAACGACGAGGAGCACCAGCAGGCTTCGCGTAATCTGGTGCTGGAATGGCGCCCGCGTCTGACGCAGGTCATCAAGGGTTTCGGCTATGAAGTTCTGCCGTCTGTCGGCAACTTCATCCTTGTCCTGTTCAAGGACCCTGCCGAGGCCAATGCCGCCAGTGACTGGCTGAACCAAAAGGGCATTATTGTCCGCGGCGTGGGTGGCTATGGCCTGCCGCAGGGCCTGCGCCTCACCATCGGCACGCCGGACCAGAACCGCGCCGTGGCCGATGCGCTGAGCGAGTTCGCCTCCCGTTAAGGGTTGCTCACCGCCTGATAAAGCAAACGCCGCGCCCCGAAAGGAGCGCGGCGTTTTTCATCACATGCTGCTGAAGCGAACCACGCCGACGAGCCCCGCACGCCAGATGTAGTCGTCTTCGATCAGAGGGCTGTTGGCCGCATCCCCGAGGTACTTTTCATAGTTCACGAAAGTGCCCACGCCATATCGGTCACCGATCGGCACTGCGAGGAAGGCCGACACGCCCGCCGCCGACATGCCGCCATCGCCTTGGAACGACTGGTAGTCGGTCACCGCTGCCTCGGCATCCGTAACACCGAAATAGCGGTTCAGACGGTCATCGTCGCCACCGCGGCCATAGGCCATCACCTGCAAAAGCCCCACCGGCGTCACGCGCTGATGACCAACCTGCGCTTGCCAGGCAAAACCGGCATCATCGCCGGTCACGTCCTGCTGGATCCGGCCACCGACGACGACATTTCCCGGCAGTCGCTTGAAAGCATAGAGCGCCGCATCGGCACCCAGTTCGGGACGGTTGTCGAAGCCTTCGATCTCGCCAGCAGCAAAACGCGGGCGCAGTTGCACACCGGCGCGGAAGTCATCGGTGTTGATGGCATTATAGCCGATACCGTCCAGCCCGTTGGCATAGACGATGTCGCGATAGGAAGCCGAACCCCAGAAGGTCCAGTTAACGTCCTTGGTGCTGGCACCGGTCGCGCTGAAGCCGCGCACGAAACCACCGCCGACGTCGACCTTCCACGTCTTCGGGGCTTCGACCTGTTCATAGGGCTGGGACTGGGCCAGCGCCTGTCCGGAGACAAGCGCCAGTGTTGTCGCGGCAAAGGCCACGGTCACGATACGCATCACAAAGGGCTCCTGAAGGGGGAAGTCCGCGCACGCGCAGACATTCAGTCAGCCACCTTTGAGACTATATTTCGGGCGCCAGAATGCCTTGATCAGGGCTGCAAAAGGGCGGTCGACGCCCTTTCGAGTGAAGCTTCCATACGCTTCATGAACTCGCCGCGTTTCAAGCCCGCTTCGATGGGCGGCAGGAATTCGAAAACCACTGTACCCGGCTTGAACTTGGTCAGGCCCTTGGCGGGCCAATACTGGCCCGAGTTGGTCGCGATCAGATAGCAGGTTGCATCAACATCCCGATAGATAGCGGCTACGCCGGGCTTGTACTCCGGCACCGCGCCCGGTTGGGTTCGCGTGCCTTCCGGGAAGATCATGATCTGGCGTCCTTCGTCCAGACGCGCGCGGGTGTTGCGCACCATGTCCTTCAGTGCCTTGGCGTGGGCTTCGCGGTCCACGGGGATCATCTTGGTCTTCCAAGCGAACCAGCCAATGAAGGGCATGGCCATCAGCTCTTTTTTCAGCACGAAGGCCGGATCCTCGATCACCGTGAACGGCACCACGATATCCAGCATGCTCTGGTGTTTTGCTGCCACCAGGCCCGGACCCGTCGGGCGGTATTCCAGTCCGCGCACCTCGACCTTAATGCCTGCGATCCAGCGCGCGCCGAACAGCACCATACGCGCCCACAGCCGCACCACGCCCATGGCCGCGTTGTGGTTCATCAATAGCGCGGGCGACATGCCGATGGCGCATATCGGCATCGACAGATACAGCCACACAGAAAAGAGCAGCGAGCGGATAAGAGTCATAAAAGTCAGGCCTCGGCGGCAGTCTGGGTCAGGGAAGCCGCGTCGAGCGGGCGCTCCGGATGGAATCCGCGCAGCCTATGCCACGCCTCGCGCCCCAACACGGCTAGGTATTTCATGTATTCCAGCGTCATGCGGCGCGCCGACTTCTCGTTGCGCCACCAGTTCGGCTGATCCAGCGTTGGCGTGGACACCGCATAGGGTATGAGAACCACGCCGGGCAACGCGCTGCGGATTTCGAGCATGCTGCGGGCCATGTGATAGTCAGATGTCACGACAATCAGGCTGCGGTAGTCCTGTTTGCGGGCCCACTCGGCGATCTCGCTGGCGTTGCCTACAGTGTTCTCGGCCTCGAAGCCCAGATCGACACAGCAGTTGAACAGCTTGCTCGAACCGGGGGTGAGGGCACGCAGTTCGCGACGGCGCACTTCGCGGTTCACACCGGAAATCAGCAGCCGCTCGCCCTTGTCCTGTTCCAGCAGTCGGATGGCGGCATTCACGCGCTCGGCCGATGGTCCTGTCAGGGAAACGATAGCATCGGCACGCGCGGGCTCCGGCGCAGGGGTGAAGTCCTGAACCCTGTCTGCAAATACCAGCAGACCGACCAGCCACATCAGAACGATGGCGGCGATAAGCGTAAGGAACTTCATAGTCCCTTCCTACCCACGACCCGCCAGTTTCGCCAGTGCCGTCAAGCGCGCAGCTAGAACCGCTGTCACCGCAGCCAGTATCGGGCAAACCACAATGGCCACCAGATCAAGGAAGCGCACCGGCAAGGCAGGTGTCAGACCGGCCTCCCCGCCGACCATTCTCATGATTGCCATGGCCAGACCTGCGACCACCGATCCAGCCGCACCGGCAACGAGGGCCAGCTTGCCGAACTGGGTCTGGTAAAGTCCTGCGACACTGCGATCGGAGGCCCCGTTAAGGCTCAACGTCTCGATGATATCGGCCTGGGCCGTCATGCCTGATCGTGTGGCATAAGCGATGACCGCTGCTGTCGCGCCGGCGATCAACACAAAGGCGGCTATAGCCAGAGCGGTCACGATGCCGGCAGCTCGCTCGACCTCGCCGCGCCACAGGCTGTGATCATCGACCGACGCATCAAGTCCCGCCTCGGCCAAGGCTCGGCTCAGGGTCGGCGCGCTGGCGGGTGCCTCCGGATTGAGGCGCACCACCACCAGATAGGGCAAAGGTAGGTCGGGCAGTACCGCCTCGCCCACCCACGGGGCCAGCAGGCGCTCCGAGGCCTTGCGATCCAGCGCATAGGCTTCATCGACGCCCTTAACCCCAGACAAGGCTTCTGCAGCGCGGCTCGCGGCGGTAGGGCCGGTTTCGTCGACACGCGGACGGACCTGAACCGTGGCCTCGCCACGCAGTTCGCGGGCCCAGCCGTGGGCGGCGCGATCTGCAGCCAAAGCCCCTATCGCGGCCAGCGAGGCAAGGAAGCACAGCACCGCAATCACCGCCGCCAGCCATCGCTCTCCAGAACGTTCGCGCGGCAAAAGCGAGCCGGGAACCGGCAACGGTTTTCGAACTACAGGCTGAGCGTCCGTCATACCGCCTCCACCACGGGAGCTTGGGGACGGGGCTGGGGCTCTATCGACTGCAATTGGCCATTCTCGAGGTGAAGCAGGCCAGCACCATACTGATGCGCCAGTTCTTCGTCATGAGTGGCGATCAGGACCGTCGCACCCAGTTTGTTCAGCGACTGGAACAGTCGCATCAGCTTGTCGCCCATGGCGCGGTCAACGCTGCCGGTCGGCTCGTCCGCCAGTATCAGGCGCGGACGGGTTATCACCGCACGCGCAATCGCCAGTCGTTGCTTCTCCCCGCCCGACAATGATGGGGGAAGAGCATCAAAGCGTCCGCCCAGGCCCACCCAGCGCAGCATTTCGGCCACGTCCTGAGCATAGTCGCGCGGCTTTTCACCGTTCAGACGCAGCGGCAGAGCCACATTGTCGAAGGCCGACAGGTGCTCCAGCAGCCGGAAGTCCTGAAACACCATGCCGATGCGACGGCGCATTCGGGGAATCGCGGCGCGCGGGATCTGCGTAACATCCTGACCAAACAGGCCAATTCGACCGGCACTGGGTCGCTCGCTTAGCGTCAGCAAACGCAGCAGGGTCGACTTTCCTGCACCGGACGGTCCGGTAAGGAAATGGAAAGAGCCCTGAGGCAAAATAAGGTTAACGTCGCGCAGAACCGAAGGACGGCCGGAATAGCCGAACCCCACGTTTCTGAGGCGCACGATATCGGTCTCGTTTTTTAGCGCGCTGGGGCGACGTTCTTGAGTTGGCATAAGGTGTTTTCATTTTGGACCGGGGCGAGTGCGCCCTCGACAGGAGGGGGCCAAACGCCTCTTAGCCGCCGCCTATGATACTAACCTGCCCCGCCTGCGCCACCAGCTATTTTGTGCCCGATAACGCCATCGGTGCGTCTGGACGTCGCGTCCGCTGCAAATCGTGCCGTAATGACTGGCGCGCAACCAACGAGGATGCCCCGCTAGACCTCGGCGAGGTCGCTGCGGCCACGTCTCCCGGACTGGGCAAGGCCGACGATACAGTGCAGGTTGAGGAGGAACAGATTCCCCCTCCCCTGCCGCAAGCCTTCCGCGCGCGCGCAGAGCAGAAACGCCGCACCCAACAAGCCATCCGGCAGGGCCTGGCCTGGGGCCTGACTGTTGTACTGGTGCTGCTGGGTCTTCTGGTCGCCTATCTGTGGCGCGACAGCGTGGTCGCCCGCGTGCCCAAACTGGCCAGCGCCTATAGCGCATTCGGGATCGAGACGAATCCCTTCGGTCTGGAGTTCGAGGCGGTCTCGACCGGTTTTGCCCGCAATGATGTGAGCCAGATTTACGTCTCGGGAGCGTTACGCAACATCCGCGACCGCGAGATTATGCCGCCTGCCATTCGTGTGGGGATTCTGGATGCAAAGGGTGTCGAGATCGGCCACCGCATCATCAATCTGGACACGGCACCGGTGTTGCCCGGCGGTGTTCAGGGCTTTGCCGTCGTCTTGCCCAACGCCGACGGGCGGTTCGCCGAGGCCGCTTTGAGCTTTGTTCTTTCCGAAGCCACGCCCCAGCCCAAACCCGCTGGCACTTCCTCTGACGCGCCCGCGCAAGCCCCTGCTGTCGTTGAGCCACAGCCGGCGGCGAAAGCTGCGCCCGCAGCCGCTCCAGCGCCGGCAGCACCGCCGGCCAAGTCCGAGCCCAAACCCAGCGCCGGGCAAAGCCAATCCGATGACGGCCTTCGCCGCATAAGCGAACTTGCCCCCCACCCTATTGGTCGAACTGATCTCGACATGCAGCAGCGGGTCGGGGTATCGGCAGGTCATGGCTGACACTCCCCCGAACACGCCGACCGTCCTTCTGGCCCAGAGCGAGATCGACCGTATCAATGCCGAACTGGCTCGTCGGATCGCTCCGGTGATTGATGACGACACGGTCGCCGCTGTGTTGCTGACCGGCGGCCTGTGGTTCGGATCGGACCTGACCCGCGCCCTGTACCGCGAAGGCCGCAACGTGAAGTTCGACGCAGTTTGGATGTCGTCCTACGGTGATGAGAAGCAAAGCCGTGGCAAGGTCACGGTACGCGCGCCCTTCCAGCGCTCAATGGAGGGCAAGACCGTCCTTTTGATCGACGACGTTCTGGACAGCGGCCTTTCGTTGATCGAAGCCATCCGGATCACCAAGGAAGCCGGAGCCGCCCGCGTCCTGACCTGTGTCTTTGCCCGCAAGCCTTGCGAGCATGAGCGGATTGAGCCTGACTTCGTGGGTTGGGAAGCCCCTGCCCGCTTCCTCGTCGGATACGGCCTTGATCACCAAGGCGGCATGCGCGGCCTGCCTGACATCTGCGCTCTGGACTGATCCACTAAAAAAGCCTCCGTATACGACGGAGGCTTTTTCGTATTTAGAGCCAGTCGGCGATGGGCTCTCTGGCGAAGATCTCGTCATAGGTCGGGCGCGGTTTGATGACGGCCCATTTGTCGCCATCAACCAAGACCTCAGCCGCCATCGGACGGGTGTTGTACTCGCTGCCCATCACTGCGCCATAGGCACCGGCCGACATGAACACCACCAAATCGCCCGCCTTGAGCGGAGCCAGTTCGCGGTCTCGGGCAAAGGTGTCACCTGTCTCGCAAACCGGACCGACGATGTCGTGGGGCAGTCCCTCGCCCTTAACGGGACGGACCGGCTTCACATCATGGAACGCGTCATAGAGCGCCGGACGCATCAGATCATTCATCGCCGCATCCAGCACGAGGAAGCGACGTCCATCGGTGCGCTCGTTTACGTGAACCACGCGGCTCAGCAAAATGCCTGCATTGGCCGCCATCAGGCGTCCCGGCTCGAACGCCGCTTCGACATTCAGGCCATCCAGAACACGCGCCACCATGGCGATATATTCTGACGGCGGCGGGGTGTCGGTTTCCCCGTAGTACGGCACACCCAGACCACCGCCCAGATCGAGGCGGGTCACAGTATGGCCCTGCGAGCGCAGCGTCTCGGTCATACTGCGCAGGACTTTGAAGGCCGCTTCCATCGGGGTCATGTCGGTGATCTGGCTACCGATATGGCAGGCCAGACCGACCGGATTAACGTGGTCCGATGCCGAAGCGACAGCATAGAGGTCGAGCGCTTCCTCGACAGGAACGCCGAACTTGTCGCCCGCGCCGCCCGTGGTGATCTTGGCGTGACCGCCTGCACCGATCTTTGGGTTCACGCGAATAGCGATATCAGGCTTGGCCCCCATTGACGCCGCCACCGAGATCAGGCGCTGAAGCTCCGTCGAGCTTTCCACGTTGATCTGTCGAACGCCTTCGCGCATGGCGAATGCCAATTCGCTGTCGGTCTTGCCGACGCCCGAGAAAATGATTTTGGCCGCGGGAATACCGGCTTTGAGCGCGCGGCGGATTTCCCCCTCCGACACCGTATCGGCACCGCATCCCAAACGCGCCAGCGTTGCCAGCACAGAAAGGTTGGAGTTGGCCTTGACCGCAAATGCGATCAGCGCCTCGCCCAGCGCGCCCGTGTGGGCATCGCATGCCTCACGCAGCAGGCCGTAGTGGCGGCGCAGTGTTCCGGCCGAATAGACATAGGTGGGCGTGCCCACCTGCTCGGCGACAGTCTCCAGATTGACGCCCTCCGCATGGAGGACGCCATCCTTCAGTTCGAAATAATGCATGCCGCCCCCTCAGGTGGCTGGAAGTCAGTACTGCGGGCGACGGCCCGTCGGATCGGCCGGACCACCGTCAATCGGGTTCTGGCTGTTGGGGCTCAGAACCGTAGCGGGTTCACGATTGCGTTCGGTCCATCGCGAGTTGGTAGTCGGACGTGCACCCGGAGCTTCCAGATCGGCCATCTTACCGCAAGCCGACAGGGTAAGGGCCGCTAGGGCAGCTGCAGCTAGGATCAGGGATTTCTTCACAGGCGCGTTCTCCAGTCGGCGATACGGGCGCGGACCTGATCCGGTGCCGTGCCACCATACGACTGGCGGCTGGCACACGAGGCCTGCGGGGTCAGGACAGCATAGACGCCATCGTGAATGCGGTCATCCAGCGACTTCAGTTCTTCAATCGGCAGTTGGCCAAGATCGAGACCCAGTTGCTCGGCGCGCTTCACGGCGGCACCGGTCACGTGGTGGGCCTGACGGAACGGCAGGTTCAGCTCACGCACCAGCCAGTCGGCCAGATCGGTCGCAGTCGAGAAGCCGGCACCGGCAGCAGCGGCCATCTTCTCGGTGTTCGGACGGAAGGCCGAAATCATGGCCGTCATCGACGACAGGGCCAGGTTCAGGGCGTCAAACGCCTCAAACACCGGTGGCTTGTCTTCCTGCATGTCCTTCGAATAGGCCAGCGGCAGGCCCTTCATGACGGTCGTCAGGGCAATGAAGGCACCGTTGATGCGACCGGTCTTGGCGCGAACTAGCTCGGCCGCGTCCGGATTGCGCTTTTGGGGCATGATCGACGAACCGGTCGTCAGATCGTCCGGCAGGGTGATGAAGCCGAACATTGGCGTCATCCAGACCACGATCTCTTCAGCCAGACGCGACAGGTGACCACCGGCAATCGACGCAGCAGCAAGGCATTCAAGTGCAAAGTCACGGTCCGAAACGGCATCCAGCGAGTTGGCCATCGGACGGTCAAAGCCCAGAGCCTCAGCCGTCGCATGACGGTCGATCGGGAACGGCGAGCCAGCCAGAGCGGCCGCGCCCAGCGGGTTCTCGTTCATGCGGGTGCGGGCGTCCGAGAAACGCGAGGCGTCGCGGCCGAACATCTCGACATAGGCCATCAGGTGGTGGCCCAGCGTCACCGGCTGTGCGGTTTGCAGGTGGGTGAAGCCCGGCATCAGGTCGCCGGAGTGCTGCTCGGCACGATCCAGCAGCGCACGTTGCAGGTCTTTCAGTTGCTCGACGGTGCGGTCTGCGGCATCGCGGACCCACAGGCGGAAATCGGTCGCCACCTGATCGTTGCGCGAACGGGCGGTGTGCAGACGGCCCGACGGCTCGCCGATCAGCTCGCTCAGGCGCGCTTCCACGTTCATGTGGATGTCTTCATAGGCGTCGCGGAACGGGAAGGTGCCGTCCTTCATCTCGCCTTCGATCACATCCAGACCGCCGAGGATGGCGTCGGCGTCGGCCTGCTGGATGATGCCCTGTTTGGCTAGCATGCGGCAATGTGCGCGCGAGCCTGCGAGGTCCTGCGCCCACAAACGTTTGTCAACGCCGATGGAGACGTTAATAGCCTGCATGATGTCGGCAGGTTTGGCGCTAAAGCGGCCACCCCACATCGACTGGCTTTGTGGCTTGGCGGAAGACGTATCGGACATGAGCGGCTCTAAACGGACAAAGGCGATCGGATTTTTGATCGGGGCCGTGATCCTCGGGATCGCGGGCGCAGGGCTGCTATACGTCAAAGGGGACGGCCGGATCAAAGGTTCTGATGCAGGCTCGACGAATGTTTCGTCACTACAGGCCTATGCGACGGGCGGACTGTCCAAGATGATCCTGCCCGATCCCGCCCCAGCACCCGATCTGCCGTTCCAGAACGCGGCGGGTGAAGCGCTCCAGTTCAGCGACTTCAAGGGCAAGGTCACGGTCGTGAACCTGTGGGCCACGTGGTGCGCGCCGTGCAAGATCGAGATGCCAACGCTAGCGGCCTTGGCCAAGCGGTACGAGGGAAGCGACGATGTGGCGGTTGCGGTTATCAGCATGGATACGGACCGCGCTCAGGAGGCAGCCAAGGCGTTCATCGCCGAGCATGCCCCACTGGCATATTACGCCGATCCCAAATTCCGCATGGCCTTCGAGTTTCCGGGCAAGGGAGCAATGCCGCAGACGATCATCCTTGATCGTGAAGGGCGCGTTCGCGCCGTCATGATCGGCGAGGCCGACTGGAACGGGCCGGAAGCCGTCGCCCTGATCGAGGCCCTGATCAAGGAATAGTGCGTAAAGAATAAGGGCCGCTCTTTCGAGCGGCCCCCGGATGCCTTGGCATCAAACCCGTTGGACTTAGTTGCCTTCGAGCTTAGCGCGGGCGTCGGCTGCAGCCTGTTCGGTCGTGGCAGCAGCAGCAACGGCACCATCCTTGATGGTTTCACCGGCCTTGTCGGCGGCAGCAGCGGTCGAAGCGGCAGCGTCCGAAGCCGCAGCCTTGGTGGCGTCGGCAGCGCTGTCAGCAGCGGTTGCAGCGGCGTCGCCAGCGTGTTCGGCAGCGGCAGCAGCGTCAGCAGCAGCGGCGTTTGCGTCGGCAGCGGCCTTGTCTTGCTCGGGTTGGGTGCAAGCAGCAGCGCCAAGAGCCAGAACGGCAGCAGCGGCGATGGAAAGCGAACGAATACGCATGGGATCAATCCCCCTTCGAAAAGGCCGCCTAATGCGGTCCGAGGGTGATAACGTTCTCGTGATAGTCCGGTTGCAAAAACGTGATCGAATTTCAGAACAGCTCGCCCTGGGGCGGCGGCGCTTTCGTCTCGCGCGGCTTTTTTGTGCCTGTACGCGGGGCTTGAACAGCAACCAGCGTGCCTGTCGGTGGCGGTAACAGGACGTTTTCGGAAGGCGCGCGGTCGAATAGCCAGTCAGCCCAACACGCAGCCGGCAACGGCAGGACGCCGCGGGTGTGGAACGGCGCGACATCGGCTCCGGGCTCTGCGGTGAGCAATGAGAAGCGGACGTCGTCTCCGGTGGCTCTCCAAAGCGCAGCGAGCATCAGCAAGCTTTCGTCCGGCGCATACAATCGCCAGCGGGTTTTTGGTGTGGCTTCGCCTGTAAACTCGTAGAAGCCGGACACCGGTACCAGTGCTCGCCCGCTGGCTTCCTTATTGGTGAAGTGACGGCCTTCGGTGCGGAAGTTGATTATGGGCCCCGCCTTTTTGCCATCGGCGCGGGTCGGGGCATCGAACCCGAAGCCACCCATCAGCGCTTCGGCCTGCTCGCCCTCACCCGCCCTTACCAACACCGAGCGGTGGGTGGGGCGCACCTCCTCGCGAGGTTCCAGATTGGGGATGCCCCCGCGAAAGACGAGGCCGATCCCCGTCTCGGAAAAGGTCTCGACCAATTGGGTCACGGAGAATTTGGCTTCGTAGGAGGCGCACATGCTTGATCGTCCCTTCACAGCCACCATCCGGTGAAAATGCGAGCCGTTCAAGCGCCGGACGGAACGACACCCGCCAACAAAAATGCGAGCCTCACTCATCCGCCCACGGACACGCTTCGTAGATAGCTCAGTTGGCGAGATGCCGACACTTCCGGGCGAGGCTGGCGGGACGTCGGCTGCTTCGTCAGGGGCGACAGCGACCATGGGGTGTGCCGGTGCGCGCCATGGTCCTGCGCATCCAATCCCTGTCTTCTCAGCTCTTTTCAGGATCATCGTATGTTCAAGACGTTTTTGATCACATCGGTCGCGACCCTCGCGGTTGCCGGTAGCGTGCAGGCACAGACGGCTCCCGGCCGCTGGTCGGTGAGCCTCGAGGCAGGTGCCGAGTTCCCCGTCGACGGAGACGTACATGGCGGCGCGACCGCTCGCGTGCCGGATCTTGGGCCGCTCAATCCGGCTCTGGCGGGGGTCGATGCCGAGCTTCGCATCCAGCCTCGCAGCTTTGATGACATCTATGGCGAGGGCATGAGCATCGGTGCCCAGTTCGCCTATGGGATGATGGAGAACGGCGAAGCGTTCGGCACCGTCCGCTATATGAAGGCCGACGAGGGCCGCGTTCAGGTCGGTGGCGCATTCGTGCCTGCCCTCAACGCTACTTTGCCGGTCTATGGCATTTTCAGCGATTATGAATCTTGGGCCATCGAGGCAGGCTATCGCCAGTATTTCGGCAACGGCCCGCTGAAGCCTTATGTGGCCGGCCGTCTGGGGGCGGTCTTCACCGACAAGATCAGCGCCACTTTCGAAATCCCTGACGGCGGCATCACCATCGCCGATGCGCCGTTCTATGACAGCTCCACCAGCTTCACAGCAGGACTGGATGTGGGCGTGTCCTACGCCGTCAGCGACATGGTCACGCTGCAGGCTGAAACCGGTATCCGCCACATCACCAAGCTGGAAGACGACGACAGCGCGATTGGCGGTCTTGGGCTCGCGTCGATCAACAATGTGGGCGAACGCACGTACATGCCTTTGACGGTACGTGCCCGGTTCGCGTTCTAGGTCCGGCGCTGAAAGGTCGCTGCGGGAGCAACCCCGAACTCGCAGTGGCCCTAAGCAAGATGTGCCGCAGGAAGGTCCTCTCTCTGTCCCTTGGCACAACCGGACTTAGGGCGTGGCGAACGACCGGCCCGCCCCTTGTTGTTTCCGTGAGGCGGAGGTGCGCTCAATGCGCGCCTCCGCTCTTTTTATACGGAATGAAAAGGGCGGCTCGTGGAGCCGCCCTTCTGCGTTAGTGGACTTGGGGTTTGCCGATTTGGAGGCCGTCTTCGGCTGCAGAGACGTGGACCACCGAGCCGTCGGTGAACTCGCCTTGCAGGAGTTTGCGGGCCATCGGGTCGACCAGTTGTTTCTGGATGACGCGTTTCAGCGGGCGGGCGCCGTAGACGGGGTCGTAGCCCTTGTCGGCGAGCCAGTTGAGGGCGCTGTCGTCCAGAGCCAGCGTCAGGCGGCGCTCGGCCATCAGGGCTTCCAGTCGCTTGAGCTGGATGCGGACGATGCCGCCCATCTGTTCGCGGCCGAGGCGTTTGAACAGGATGATCTCGTCGATCCGGTTCAGGAACTCGGGGCGGAAGTGGGCGCGGACCTGCTCCATCACCATCGGGCGCACGGCCTCGACATCATCGCCCTCGCCCTGATTGGCGAGGAACTCCGACCCCATGTTGGAGGTCATGATGATGAGGGTGTTTTTGAAGTCGATGGTGCGGCCCTGACCGTCGGTCAGGCGACCGTCGTCCAGCACCTGAAGCAGGATGTTGAAGACGTCTGGGTGGGCCTTTTCGACCTCGTCAAACAGGATGACCTGGTAAGGGCGACGGCGCACAGCCTCGGTCAGGGCACCGCCCTCGTCGTAGCCGACATAGCCCGGAGGGGCACCGATCAGGCGGCTGACCGAGTGTTTCTCCATGTATTCGGACATGTCGATGCGGGTGATGGCGCTGTCGTCATCGAACAGGAACTCGGCCAGAGCCTTGGTCAGCTCGGTCTTGCCCACGCCCGTCGGGCCAAGGAAGAGGAAGGAGCCGATGGGCTTGTTCGGGTCGTTCAGGCCCGCACGCGCACGGCGCACGGCGTCGGACACGGCGGCCAGCGCGTCATCCTGACCGACCACGCGGTTGCGTAGGGCGTCCTCCATCACCAGCAATTTTTCGCGCTCGCCTTCCAGCATCTTGTCGACGGGGACGCCGGTCCAACGGGAGACGACGGCGGCGATTTGCTCGGCGTCGACCACCTCGGCGGCGAGGCTGGATGCCTTTTCTTCCTCGTTGGCTTGCGCCTCTTCGAGCTGGCGTTCCAGTTGCGGGATCTGGCCGTAGGCAATTTCAGACGCGCGGGCGAGGTCACCCGAGCGCTGGGCGTTAGTCAGTTCAAGACGCAGGCGGTCCAGCGTCTCGCGCAGTTGGGCGGACTGCCCGACCTTGTCCTTGGCGGCCTTCCACGCCGTGGTCATGTCCTCGGACTGAGCTTCCAGATCAGCGATTTCGTCCTCGAGCTTTTCAAGGCGCAGGCGCGAGGCGTCGTCGTCTTCTTTCTTTAGGGCTTCGCGTTCGATCTTGAGCTGGACGAGGCGGCGGTCGATTTCGTCCAGAGCCTCGGGCTTGGAGTCCACGGCCATGCGCACGCGGGAGGCAGCTTCGTCCACGAGGTCGATGGCCTTGTCCGGCAAGAATCGGTCGGTGATGTAGCGGTTCGACAGGGTCGCTGCGGCCACGATGGCGCTGTCGGAGATACGGACGCCGTGGTGGACTTCGTACTTCTCCTTCAGGCCCCGCAGGATGGAGACAGTGTCTTCGACCGTCGGCTCCTCGACCATGACCGGCTGGAAGCGACGGGCCAGAGCGGCGTCTTTTTCAACGTGCTTGCGGTATTCATCGAGCGTGGTGGCACCGACGCAGTGCAGTTCGCCGCGGGCAAGGGCGGGCTTGAGCAGGTTCGACGCGTCCATCGCGCCGTCGCCCTTACCGGCACCGACCAGCGTGTGCATTTCGTCGATGAAGAGGATGATACCGCCCTCGGCAGCGGCGACCTCGTTGAGGACGGCCTTCAGGCGTTCTTCGAACTCGCCACGGTATTTGGCACCGG
The DNA here is from genome assembly GCF_054824005.1 of Brevundimonas sp. GN22. Taxonomy (NCBI): domain Bacteria; kingdom Pseudomonadati; phylum Pseudomonadota; class Alphaproteobacteria; order Caulobacterales; family Caulobacteraceae; genus Brevundimonas; species Brevundimonas sp. GN22. Next base: position 43,989 of record NZ_JSYD01000070.1, read on the forward strand.
CGATGAGGCTGCCCATGTCGAGGGACAGGACCTTCTTGTCGCGCAGGCTCTCGGGCACGTCGCCGTTAACGATGCGTAGCGCCAAGCCTTCGACAATGGCGGTCTTACCCACGCCCGGTTCACCGATCAGGACGGGGTTGTTCTTGGTGCGGCGGGCGAGGACCTGAATGGTACGGCGGATTTCTTCGTCGCGGCCGATGACCGGATCGATCTTGCCGTCAGCGGCGGCTAGCGTCAGATCGCGGGCATAGCGTTTCAGGGCGTCATAGCCGTCTTCGGCGCTGGCGCTGTCGGCGGTCTGGCCCTTGCGGATTTCGGTGATGGCGGCGTCCATCTTGGCGGGGGTTACGCCCACGGCCTTGAGCACATTGGCCGCTACGCCGCCTTCGTGGGCAAGGGCGGAGAGAAGGCGCTCGGTCGTGACGAAGGCGTCGCCTGCGGCCTTGGCGTCGTCCTCGGCCTTGGCAAAGACGCGGGCGGTGTCGCCGTCCATATAGAGCTGGCCGTTGCCGCCGGTGACCTGCGGGCGCTTCTTCAGCGCGGTCTCGATGTCGGCAATGGCGCGGTTGGCGTCACCGCCAGCCTTGGTGATCAGATTGCGGGCAAGGCCGTCGCGTTCTTCGAGCAGGACTTTGAGCAGGTGCTCGGGTGCGAACTGTTGGTGGCGGCGGGCGAGCGCCAGCGACTGGGCCGACTGGATAGCCTGTTTGGCGCGGTCGGAATATTGTTCAATGTTCATTCTGGGCATCCCCTGAGAGGCGGATTAGTGGGCCGCGCCCCGCATTTGCAGCGACGCGGCCCCGATGAGTCTCAGGTGGGAAACCCGCTGTTTTTGCGCAAGGGGATTTCCCTGCAAAAACAGTGGCGGTCGATCAGGTGCCGGTTGGACCCGTCGAGAAGTCAAACTGCTCGGGCTGGCGACGCGGGCTGGAACCCAGTTGCCAGCTCAGGCCGATGTAGAAGGCCCGCAGGTTGATGTGCTGGTCGCTGACCTCGCGGAAGGCCGGCGTGTCGTAACGGGTGGTGTTCTTGAAGCTGTTGAACAGGTCGCGTCCCGTGACGTTCAGCGACAGCTTGTCGTTCAGCTTGCGACGGTAGCCGAGGTTGACCATGCCGCCCGCTTCGCGCGTGCCCTGGGCCAGAAGGCTTTCGCCCTGCCAGAAGCCCGACACCTGGACGAAGTCCTTGTCCGTCGGCTGCCAGTTCAGGCTGAGGCGACCGCTGACCATGGTGCCTTCGCGGTCCTTGCCGCCGACGATACCCGCTGCGTCGATCTGTTGGTGGAAGACGTTGGCGCTGGCGTTGTAGCGCAGGGTCGAGTGCAGACGACCTGCTGCCGTCAGCTCAAGTCCCGTGTCGGTGCGGCCGCCGAGGTTTTCCGGACGGGTCAGGATAATGCCGTCTTCGATCTGGGTGGCGACGTCGGTGAAGGCCTTGTCGGTGTTCCGGTAGTAGAGCGTGGCCTGATAGAAGTTCTGGCCCTTGCGGACCTGCCACATACCTTCGAAGGCGTCGGTTTCCTGCGGACGCAGGTTCGGATTACCCGAGGTGCGGTGCAGCGGGCTCTGATACGAAACGAACGGGTTCAACTGGGTCAGTTGCGGACGCTGGATGCGGCGCGAATAGCTGGCACGCAGGGTCTGGGTTTCCGACAGTTGATACTGCAGGTGGCCGGTCGGATAGGCACGGAAATAGTCCTGCTCGGCCTTTTGACCCCCGGTGATGTCGTTCATCTCCAGATCGGCCTGCTCAAGGCGCAGGCCCGCCTGCGCCGACAGCTTGTCGGTCAGGGCACGCTCGTAGGTACCGTAGAAGGCGTGGACGGTCTGGGTGCCTTCAAACTGGTTGCTCAGGCTGGGCACGAGTTCCAATGCGTCCGGACGGGGGCCGCGCTTGAAGGTGGTGTCGAGTTCAGGAGCCAGATAGGTCAGTTCATAGCCAAGGCGCAGCTTCTCGCCTTCCGCCATCGGGCGGGTATAGGCGCTGGTGAAGCCGAGGATGTCGGTCGTGTTGTCCTGACCGTAGCGGTCGAAACGCACAGGAGCGACGGGCTGGGTAAAGCGGTTCTCAAGCAGGAACTGGGTATCGCTCTCATGCTGGTCAAAGCGCAGTTCGTTCGACCATTCGTGGCCGTCGTCGCTGAAGCGTTTGATCACGCGGGCCGTGGCACCCACGTTGGTTATTTCCATGCCGCCCTGATTGGCGACCTGATAGGCATCGGTCACCACCCCCGCGCCATCGCGGATTTCATAGAAGCCGACGTTTTGAGGATCGATGTCGAAGGCCATCAGGCGCACTTCGCCGCTGATCGTGGTGGTGTTGTCCAGCTTGTACTCTGCCGAACCGCGACCAAAGCCGCCGCGCTGGCTGGTGTTGGATTCCTGATAGACGCGGGTGGTGCTGGTCACGCGCCCTGCGCCGTCCAGCGTTTCCCGCTCGGTCGGGAACTCGAAGTCATTCGCGTCGTAGCGATAGCTGAGGTCGCCCGACAGGGTCAGCTTGTCCATCTGGCGCGAACCGCTGATGCCCGCGTTCCAGCGCCCGTTGTCGCCGACATTGGCGCGGATCGAGCCGGTGGTCTGAACGCCCGGACGCGGAGCCGAGGGCTTAGTGATCAGGTTGATCACGCCGCCGCCGCCCTCTGGCGTATAGGCCGCCGACGGGTTGGTCATGACCTCGATACGCGCATACTGGTCGGCAGGCAGTTGCAGGATAGCCTGGGCCCGGCCCTCACCGCTCAGGATACCGGAGGGGCGGCCATCAACCAGAATGGTGACGTTCGAGTTGCCGCGAAGCGAGACATTACCCTGCGGGTCCACGTCGACCGACGGGACATTGCGCAAGGCGTCAGCCAGCGCGCCGGTCGTGGCCTGTAGATCGTTGGCAAGGCTGTAGCTGACGGAGTCGATAGAGGTACGGATTCCGTCATTGCGTGCGGCCACCACCACGTCCCCGACGCGGGCAGGCTCTTCCTGATCGGCGGGCTTGGCCGCGACTTGCGGTGCAGCGGCCCGCTCCGGCTCCGTCTGGGCCCATGCGGATGAGGCCATCACAGAGAGCGCGGCACCGGTCAATAGTGCGATCTTCAGTCGGGTCATGAATTATGTCCATGGAGCAGGTTAGAGCTCCCGATAGACGTCACTTTATTCGTTTCCAAGTTAACATTAAGACATGTATCGAGCTCTTATATTACAGTCTCGAAATGATTTAGACATATTTGTGGTATTTAAAAATACCAATAGTATATAGTTAAAGCGATAGTTAATACTGAAATATCTAATCCCACAATCACAGCGTGCTGCAAGGCGTTTAGGCACAAAATTGGAACCTAAGACGATCGATTCGGTTGGGTTCCCTATGATTTCCTCAATGAATGTTCGCACCTTTTGCGGTGCAAGCGCGATCATACTTCTGTTGGCCGTATTCACGATCGTGATGCCGCAGACCGCGTCAACAGTCTTCGCCCTGGCACAAAATTGGACCATCGAGAATTTCGGCTGGTTTTATGTCACCGCCGTCGTGGTGTTCTTCGTTCTGATGGTCTGTCTGGCCATCGGCCCCATGGGAAGGCTGAAACTGGGTCCGGACGATTCCGAACCCGATTTTCCGTTTATCTCGTGGGTGGCCATGTTGTTCGCGGCCGGCATGGGTATCGGCCTGATGTATTTCGGGGTTGCCGAGCCGGTCCAGCACTACATCACCCCGCCGGAGGCCGAGCCCGGCACCCTGTCCGCGGCTCGCGAAGCCATGGCGATCACCTATACCCACTGGGGCTTCCACGGCTGGGCCATCTATGGGCTGGTCGGCCTGGCGCTGGGATATTTCGCCCATCGCAAGGGATTGCCGCTGGCCATGCGGTCGGTATTTCACCCGCTGATCGGCGACCGGATCTACGGCCCGTGGGGCGATCTGATCGACATCTTCGCCATCTGCGGCACCCTGTTCGGTATCTCGACATCGCTAGGTCTGGGGGTCAGCCAGATTGTCGTCGGCCTCAACGTCCTGTTCGGGCTTCCCGCGACGCCTTGGATGCAGGTGCTGCTGATCGGCATCGTCGTGGGACTGGCCACGATTTCTGTCCTGTCGGGCGTCGGTAAGGGCGTGCGCCGCCTGTCCGAGCTTAATCTGGTCATCGCCGTCTGCCTGATGCTGTTCATCCTACTGGCCGGACCGACGCTGTTTCTAATCCGCGCCTACGTCCAAAATTTCGGCCTTTATCTGGATCACTTCGTCCTGCGCAGTTTCCAGCTCTATGCCTATGAGCCGCGGGCATGGCTGGCCGACTGGACCCTGTTCTACTGGGCGTGGTGGATTTCGTGGTCACCGTTTGTGGGCATGTTCATCGCCCGCATCTCGCGCGGTCGGACTGTGCGCCAGTTCATCATCAGCGTGCTGACCGTACCCACCGCCTTCACCTTCCTCTGGATGACCGTCTTCGGGAACTCGGCCATGGCACTGGATATGGGCGCGGCCCAGGGCGCGATTGCGGATGCGGTGCAGACCGATCTCTCGACAGCCTTGTTCAAATTCCTCGAATACTTCCCGCTGCCTATGGTGACTTCGGGCCTCGCCATCGCTCTAGTAATGGTGTTCTTCGTGACGTCGGCAGACTCCGGTGCGCTGATCCTGGCCAATCTATCGGCGCGCAGTACCGAGGACGATGATGCGCCAGGCTGGATGAGGGTCTATTGGGCTGTGCTGCTGGCGGTGGTTTCGGCAGCCTTGCTGGTTGCCGGGGGTCTGTCCGCTCTGCAAACAGCCACACTCATCGCCGCCCTGCCCTTCACCGTCATCCTGCTGCTGACGGGCGTCGGACTGGTGCGACAGATGAATGCGGACCTGACAGGTGAGGTCATCGAGCAGGCCGCCCCGCATCTGGGCGCACGCCTTCGCTACATCCTTGCCCCTGCCACGCGCGAGCAGATCGGTCGTCAGATTGACCGGACCGCCCGCCCCGCACTGGAAGAGCTACATCAGGCCTTGAGTACCGACGCCGAGATCGCGCGTCTGGAGACCGAGGGAGACACCGTCACCCTCTGGATCGACAACGAAAAGGGTCGCTCGTTCCACTATTCCACCAGTCCCCACTCGCGGCCGCGTCCGGCATTGACCGCCGCCGATGCCAAAGAGAATCGTCGTGCGATCGAGTGGCGAATGATGGCCAGCAGCAGTGACGGCAAGCGCCCGCGCGACATCACCGGCTTTACCCGAGAACAGGTGGTGTCCGATGTGCTGGAACATCTGCATCGCTGGCGGGCAGCATTGTAGCGGCTGGTTATGGCGCGACGGCGAGAAGGACGTTAGCGTGCGGGCAGGTTCATACCGGAGTTGCCATGACCCTTCGCCTTTCCCGTCGCGCCGCCTTGCTGAGCGGCGGCGCTGTCGCCCTTGGTTCGCAATCCGCCTTTGCCCGCACGGCGACCAATGACGATGCGTCTCTGGCTGACGCCGTTGATGCCTATGTGAAGCGCTGTCTGGCCGCGTGGCCTGACCAACCCGCCGTGGGCGTGGCGCTGGTCAAGGACGGTGAAACCCTCCTCGCCAAGAGCTATGGGACGCGCATCAGGGGCGGTAATGCTCCGGCAGACGAGACCACCCTGTTCGCCATCGCCTCCAATTCCAAGAATGTCACCGCCGCCTGCCTTGGTATGTTGGCGGACGAAGGCAAGGTGAAGTGGGACGAGCCGGTCAAGACCTATATCCCCGAGTTCACTCTGTCCGATCCGGTGATCGCCGAGCGCATTACCGTTCGCGATACCCTGTCGCATCGTGCAGGGTTCGGCCTCGGGGCCGGTGATCTTCTGTTCTGGCCCAATAGCGACCGCACGCGCGCCGATGTGCTGCGTCAGGCGGCCTTTGTGCCGATCGAGGACGGGTTCCGCGCCAACTATCATTACTGCAACCTGATGTTTGTAGTCGCCGGTGCCATCATCGAGCGCGTGTCGGGTAAGACGTGGGAGGACTTTGTCCAGACTCGCGTGTTCAACCCACTGGGCATGACCGACAGTGTGCCGTTGGCGCGTCTGGCCGATCCAGCCAAGTCCGCCCTGCCGCATGGCCGCGTGGGCCCGCCGCTGCGCTATCAGGGTGAGATGACCCAGCTCGCACAGTCGATTGCCGAGGTCTGGAACTGGGACAATGCTGCTGCGGCCGGTGGTATCTGCGCCAGCCCGCGCGACTGGGCCAAATGGATGGCCTTGCGCTTGAACAACGGGGCCCTGCCCGACGGCACCCGTCTGTTCTCCGAGGCCGTGGCTCGCGAGATGTATAAGCCGAACATCCTCGTCTCGAACTCCGAAGGGCCGACGGCGGCCCTGCCGAACCGCGCCATAGCCTCGACCTATGCCATGGGCCTGCAGGTTCAGGACTATCGCGGCGAGCGGGTCGCCACTCATGGCGGCGGCTCGCCGGGCGGTATCTCGTCGACCGTACTGATCACGGCGCGCAAGATCGGCATTTCGATCTTCACCAATGCCGAGGAAAGCGCTCTTCTGCGGGCGCTGCGCTCGGGCCTGACCGATATCGCCATGGGTAAGGTCGACATCGACTGGATAGCCGATTCCAAGCGGATCGAGGCCGAGGGCATCGAAAAATCCCTCAAGGCTGCCGTTGAAATCGACGCCAAACAGGCAGCCGGTGCGAAGCCTTCACTAGCGCTGGACGCCTACGGGGGGACGTGGCGTGATCCGTGGTACGGCGACATCGTCATTGCGCCCAAGACCGAGGGTCGTGGCCGTAACCGCAAGTCGGGCCTATGGGTCAGCTTCACCCATACCCCGGCCCTGAAGGGCTGGTTGGAGCCTTACGACGGCGAGACCTTCCGCACACGCTTCCCTGACAAGCGCGAGGAAGATGCCTTCTTCACCTTCGAGATCGAGAACGGCCAGCCCGTCCGCGCCACGCTCAAAGGCGTGTCGCCGGATATCGACTTCTCCTACGACTATCAAAACTTGCGCCTGACGAAAGTGAACTGATCATGATGACCGGCCTGGCCCTTTTGGCGACACTCGTACTCGGTAGCGCGTCAGTTCAGGAGGGCCAGCCGGCTGTGCCTGCATCGTGCCAACAGCCGATGGACAGGATCGACTTTCGCGCGTGCGCGAATGACGCATCGGTGGGATCGGCGGCTCGCAGCTGGGCTTTGATCAACCTAGGGACCAGAGCCTTCCTCACTGGTGACATGGCGGCCGCCGTGAGCTTCTACGACGAGGCCCGTCCTACCGACGGGAACCAGATCTATTCCGACCCGCTATTCCACGCGTTCCGAGGTGCGTCCTATGATCACGTCGGCCGTACCGAAGAGGGACTGAGCGACGCCCGCACCAGCTGGGAGATACTCAGTGGAGCCCGCGTCGTGGATCCCAACTACCCTCCCCCGACCAACGACGAATACCGCAGCCTCGTGTTGATGGTGATCCTGCCGATACTCAAGGCAGCAAACGATCCTGCATTCGAGCCCGGGTTCGCGGCGTACAAGAGCATTCCGGCCAATGACACCGATGCCTTGATGAAGCGGGCATCACTGTTGGAAAAGGTCGGGGACTTCGCCGGAGCTCTGGCCGCCAGTGAGCAGGTTTTGACGCAGCTGCCCGACGATCCGGCGGTCCAGAACAATCACTGCTACACGCTGGTTCGGGCCGGGCGTGCGTCAGAGGGTCTGCCCTACTGCGAAAAGGCGGTGGCCAGCCTGCCCGAAATCGCGCCGATCCGACACAGCTATGCGTCCGCTCTGGCACAGCTTGGTCGTTGCGACGAAGCCGAACGCCAAATGGCCGAGGCCCGACGACTTGATCCCGCAGGCACGCTCTATCGACAAGCTCTGACTTGCGGGGCGGCGGCGAACTAAATCACTGGGCCGATGCGCGGCGTCCTGCTTCGAGGATGGGCATACCGGCTTCGGTCGGAATGTAGATGACCTGACGGTCGCCCTTGCCAGCGGTCTCTTGCAGCATGTTGATGTAGGACCAGCGCAGATAGTTTTCCGGCCCGCCCAGCGACTGGGCCATGATGCGGTTGGCTTCGTTCGTGCCCTTGGCCCGTTCGATTTCGGCCTGCGCCGTCAGCTTTGCGGAATCGAGCGCAGCTTGGGCTTCAAGCACGCGGATGCGGCGGTTCTGCACGGCCTCTTCGTAGGCGGCGCGGCCCTGCATCTGTTTGGAATAGACGTTGTAGCTCGGCAGCCCCACCAGCACGATGGCCAGCGCGGCGATCACGAGAATGATCACACCGAAAGTTAAACCGGGCGAACGCATGGCTAAATTCCTAAATCAAGTGTGGGCCACTAGAGCGGGATTAAGCCGCCGGAACAAGCTCTAGAATATCGAGGTTGGATTCGACCTGCGGCCAAGGCGTCACGACACGCCAGCGACGCTCGCCGATCCGCTCCAGCGTAGCAACCACATCGCGATCCTCGCGCTGCCCGTATTTGGGCGCGCGGGCTTCATTGGCTAGTGCCATGGCCCCCAGAAGCACCATGTGGGTTTCGCTTTCAGGATAGAAGACGCCGCGCACCCGCTGCGAGCCCGTCAGCTTGGTCAGGGTCAGCCCTTCGTCGGTGCGCGTGATCCGGCAGGCGAACCAGCCGTAAACGACATAGCCAAGGTCCTCGTCGTCGCCGGTATTGCCCAGTTTCACCGTGCGGCAACGATAGCGCCCCTCTGGAACCACCGGATCGTTCAGCGTGGCCTGAGGGTCGATCAATGCGCCCAGAGCCTCCAGATCGCCGCTGCCGCCCAGACGGCGCGCCTGTTCGAGAGCCACGGTCCATGCTGCCTCGCGTCGCTGATAGCGGTCACGGTCGGCCGGAGTGATCACGCCGCGCCAGTCAGCCAGCATTGTGACGTTGGGGGGTGGAGGCGCAGGCGGCGCAGGCGGTTCTTCGTCGAGAGCAGGCGATCTGGACAGTCCCGTGGCGCAAGCCGACAGCATTCCTGCTGCCGTCAGCACGGCAACGCCGCGCCAGCCTTGTCGTAAAAGGGCACCTAGTAATCGCAAGCCTATACTCCCTCGGCGAGACAGGGTCTCGCGGCCTATTCGAAAGCCTGAGCCGCACCACGTCAACCCAACGCGTTCAATCAACCGTCTTTAGGGACATTTGCGCCGGCCAGGCGGAGGTTTGTGGTCATTGGCGGCCAAACTGCACGGTAAGGCCACGGCGCGCTCGATACACATGTCCGGCGGAAACAGTATTTCCACCACCACGCCTTCGTCCGGATGGCAGGCTACGATCATTGTGCCCCCCCATAGTATCCACTTCCACCGCCAGATGCCGGAGGATCTGGAAACGGCTGGAACCGTCCCACCACAGGATCTGCTGGGGGCTCTGTCCGCTGCTATCCGAGACGCAGACCCGCAGACCATGACGATCGCGATAGAGGTGGCAAACAACAGCGCCCTTATTGGCTGTGGCCTCGATTGCCGAACGCAAAAGTTCGCTGATCACCGCCGTGAGAGCGACCTCATCCACGTCCAGCAAAGGCATGAACAGGGTATGGGGGCGTAGAACATCGACGTGATGGAAGAAGGCATAGTCTGCGACATGCCAAGCGGCTGCCTTCAGGCACAGCGCAGGATCGGCCAACCGATCCGGCTCATTCAGCAGATGCCCGGGCGCAGGCCCTCGCACCAGCGTGGAGAGCTTCGCCAGGTGTCCGAGCAGATCGGTCAGGTGATGGGTAAAGCCGGGGGTAGCCATGACATCGTCTCTGAAATCCACGACCGTCATCGCTGTTGAAACAGAAGTTTCAGTTACCAACCGACCACGCAAAACCCCGCGGTAGTCACTTACCGCGGGGTTCGCATGGTTCTGGTCTGACTGAAGATCAGTCTTCGCTGCTGGCCGCTTCCGGTTTGCGGCGCGGGGCGCGGCGGCGCGGAGCCGGAGCGTCCTCGGCACTCTCTTCGATCGCAACCGGACGGGTCACAAAGCCCGGCAGGGAGGCCGCGTCACGCGACAGTGCGTCGGCATCGCCGGAGGCTTCTGCCGGTGCTTCGTTGCGTGGACGGCGGCTGCGCGACGGGCGCGGTGCGGGCGCATCCTCGTTACGGACATTCTCCTGAGCCGGAGCGTCGGTGCCCGATGCCTCAACCGGTGCGGGGGCGTCGCCCTCGGCGGTTGCGTTATCTTCGCCGTTGTTTTCCTGGGCTTCGCCGTTGTCGTAGCGGCGGCCGCGTTCGTCACGGCGACGCTCCCAGCGTTCGCGACGGCTTTCACGACGGCTACCATCGCGGTTTTCGCCTTCGGCTTCGGTCTCGCCACGTTCCGCACGCTCGGCACGTTCGCGTTCGCGCTGGGCTTCGCGTTCGGCGCGTTCGGCCTGACGGCGGGCTTCTTCTTCGGCGCGACGCTCTTCGGCTTGCTGGGCGGCGATGATGGCAGCAGCTTGTGCGCCGGATTCATCTTCGAAGTCGATGTCGAATCCTTGGCCAGCCTGTTCGCGCTGGGCGATCTCGCTTACCGAGCGCAGCGGCTGAAGCGCGCGCAGGACGCGGAAATAGTGCTCGGCGTGTTGAGTGTAGTTTTCGGCCAGAACGCGGTCACCAGCGGCAGACGCATCGCGGGCCAGCTGCATATAGCGTTCGTAGACGGTCTGGGCGTTGCCCCGGACCTTGATGTTCTCGGGACCTTGCGAGTCCCACGAACGGTTCGGGTTAGTTGCATTCGCGTTATTGCCACCGCTCGGTTTCCGATTGCGGCCGCGTTGGCGCTTCATGCCCTTGAAATCTCTCATCGAGGATACCGTGCTGGTGCGGGTGACTGCCTTCGGCGGCAGCCGGAGCCCAAATCTTTGTTCCGCGCTTAGGGGCCAATCCCCATCGCGTTTTGTTCGGAAAAGCGTATGTCGCCCTGTGGTCCGCCGCGCCTCGGTGGCCCGACCATCACATTCCCAGCCACACATACGCAGGACGTCTTGGGGTCCGGCTCTGTTGTGTTTGAGTGGGAGACAGCAAGGACTTAGCGCGTCAATGCGGTCTTTGCCAAGCCCATTATTGAAAGGGGGCAGCGAACCCTTCGGTTCACTGCCCCTCAATTCGTCTATCAAGCGCGCCGTTTAGGCCGCATCCGGGCGCGGCGTGGTGCGCGGATCGGGGCCATTGGTGACCACGCGGTCACGGTCTCCCAGATCCTTAACCACCTTTACGTCGCTAAAGCCGGCGGCTTCGAACAGCGCCTTGACCTGTTCGCCCTGATCCCAGCCGATTTCGACAGCGAAGATGCCGTTCGGGCGCAGGACACGCTTAATCTCGGGGGCCAGATCGCGGTACGGATCAAGGCCGTCCTCGCCGCCGTCAAGTGCGATATGCGGGTCGTGGTCACGCACTTCGGGGTCCAGCGTTGCGATATGGGCGGTCGGGATATAGGGCGGGTTGGACACCACCAGATCGAAGCTGTTGTCGGCAAAGCCGGTGGCCCATTCCGTGCGCAGGAAGGTGCAGCGGTTGTTGAGGTCCAGATTGGCGGCGTTCTCGCGGGCCACGGCGATGGCTTCGCTCGAAATGTCGGTGCCGACACCGCGGGCGCCTGCGCGCTCCGCCAGCGTCGCCAGCAGAATAGCGCCCGAGCCCGTGCCCAGATCGGCCATTTCAAAGCTTTGGTTGGCATCGAAGGCCAAGGTCACGATGTCGAGGATGACTTCGGTATCGGGGCGCGGGCTAAGCACGTCTGGGGTGACGTTCAGCATGATCTTCCAGAAACCCTTCTTGCCGAGGATTTTGGAAACTGGCTCGCGGCGCAGACGTCGATCCAGCAGGCTTTCCATCTGGGCGCTCTGCTCGGGGGTGACTGCGCGGTACGGATCGTTCAGGATATCAACACGACCAGCACCCGTCGCCGCTTCCAGCAGGATGCGGGCGTCGATGGAGGGGCTGTCGATACCTGCAGCCTTGAGGCGCGCCTGAGCGTCCTTCCAGGTTGTCAGAAGGGTGGCACCGGTGGTCGAGTTGGAGGAGGTCGAGTTCATGCGGATTGATTGGGGGCTCTTGCCCAAGATTTCAAGGCGGAACAGGTCCGGCGCAGGATCGTTCTGAACCGCCATGGGTCGAAAAAAATCATCCGCCAAGCCCGTCACGGCTTTGGCAAGTGTGTTCGGGGCGCTTTCTCGCGCAGCTGCTGCTTCGGGTCGGCACAGTCGGGCCGCCAGTGTTCTGAAGTATGTGGGCGCAGCGGGCGGCGGCTTGATGGCCGGTGCGACGGCCGCCCACCTGCTCTACACCCAAGGCCACAGGGTTGGCATTGATCTGAGGCAGTACCGCCCCGCCGAAGTGGACGAGACCAATACGCCGGAAAGCTATGACCGCGCCGAACCGGGGCGGGGTCGACTGGCTACAAGCCCCCTGAAAATCCCCTTCAAAGGCTGGATCGACATCCTGTGGCGGACGGCTATGGGCTTCTTCGGGGACCGTGTGTCTTTCGTAGCGGGTGGCATCACCTTCTTCATGCTGCTGGCACTGTTTCCCGCGATCGGTGCTTTCGTCACCATCTACGGTCTGTTCGCCAATCCGTCGGATGCTTGGGGGCGGCTGGATTTTATCTATGAGATGCTGCCCGGCAATGTCGCAGGCTTCCTCGGAAACGAGATGTCGCGTCTGGCCAGCAACTCGACCGGTACCCTGACCTTCACCCTGATCTGGACGCTTTTGCTGTCGCTCTGGGCGGCAAATGGCGGGGTGAAGACACTGTTTTACGGTTTGAACCTCGCCTATCACGAGGTCGAGAAGCGCAGCATAGTCAAATACAACCTGCTGTGCATGGGCTGCACGATCTCCGCGCTTCTGGCGGTGATGCTGACGTCTCTTCTGGTGGTCGGTGTGCCGGTCGTGATCGCGATCTTCGGCCTGCAAGAGGAATGGGCCTATCTGTCGCCTCTGCGCTGGCCCGTGCTGTTTGTGGTGTTCGTGGGCTTCCTCAACCTGATCTACCGCATCGGTCCCAGCCGCACCTCGCCGCGCTGGCGCTGGTTGACGCCGGGGGCGACGGTGGCTGCCGTGCTCAGTCTGGCGGTTTCCTTGCTGTTCAGCTGGTTCCTGACGAACTTTGTGCGCACGGACTCCTACGGCCCTCTTTCGGCAGCCATGGGTTTCCTGTTGTGGACGTGGATTTCGCTGCAGGTCGTGCTGATGGGGGCGCGCCTAAATGCCGAGATCGAGCACCAGACGGCCATAGACACCACCGTCGGCAAGCCCAAGCCGCTGGGCGAGCGCGGGGCCGTTATGGCCGACAGCGTCGGGGCACGCCGCGGCAATCCGGCCGCGCTGGCTTTCACCCTCAAATACGCCGAGAGCCTTGGCGAGAAAATGGTCCGTCGTCGCCGCAAGTCGCCCCGCGTTTGAGGCGAACCTGCTAGGGCTTAGCCGAACTCGGCCTCGAGGTCGGCGAGGCGGGCGGCCTGGTCTTCGGCGATGAGGGCGTTCAGCATCGGGTCGAGGTCGCCCTCGAGGATTTGCGGCAGGCTGTGCAGGGTCAGGCCGATACGGTGGTCGGTTACGCGCCCTTGCGGGAAGTTATAGGTGCGGATGCGCTCTGAGCGGTCGCCCGAGCCAACCTGCGACTTGCGGGCGTCCGAGCGGGCGTTGTCCTTGGCCTGACGCTGCATGTCGTAAAGACGGATGCGCAGGTTTTTCATCGCCTTGTCGCGGTTCACGTGCTGCGACTTTTCCGACGAGGTGACGACGATGCCGGTCGGCAAGTGGGTGATGCGCACCGCAGAGTCAGTCTTGTTGACGTGCTGGCCACCGGCACCGGACGAACGATAGGTGTCGATCCGGATGTCCTTGTCGTGGATTTCGATCTCCACGTCCTCGACTTCTGGAAGGACGGCAACAGTGGCGGCGGAGGTGTGGATGCGGCCACCGGCCTCTGTGGTTGGCACGCGCTGGACACGGTGCACGCCGGATTCAAACTTCAGACGCCCGAACACGCCATCGCCCGTTACCGTGGCGATGATTTCCTTATAGCCGCCCGCCTCGCCTTCTGTGGCGCTGTCGATTTCGACACGCCAGCCGACACTGGAGGCATAGCGCGAATACATGCGGAACAGGTCGCCGGCGAAGAGGGCCGCTTCGTCGCCCCCCGTACCGGCACGCACTTCCAGAACGGCCGAGGCTTTTTCATCGGCATCGCGCGGGGCCAGCAACAGAGCGACTTCGCGTTCCAGTTCCGGCAGGCGATCTTTGAGCGCCTCCATCTCCTCGGCGACCATTTCTGCCATGTCCGGATCGGACGCCATCGCTTCCAGATCGACCATCTCCTGACGCGCCTTGGCCAGACCGGTTACCGCGTCGGCGACCGGCTTGAGTTCGGCGTGTTCTTTGGACAGGCGTACGATCTCGGCACCGTCCGTGGCGGCACCCATGCGGGCCTCCACCTCGTGGAAACGGTCAAGAACCTGATCAAGTCGAGCCTGTGGCAGTCGCAAGGAAATACTCCGGTGTTGGGCGCGGTCTGAATACGCTGTAGCCGGTCAAAAAGTCCATGGCGCGGCCGATCACGCAGCCGATGGACAGATTGTGATGAGGCGTAACAAGAGCGTCAGATGTGTTGCGATAGGCGCGCCAACGCTTAGCTGTAGCTGTGTCTGTTGCGCGTCCTCTCCCCCTCCGGGCTCGCGCAGACCGCCGCATGACAGGGGATGGCAGACTATGAACAAGCAACTTCTGGAGCCCGACATCGGGACCGGTTACGGAATCGACGACGATGCCTCGCGGCTGATTGCGCAGTACGATGCGCGCCTCGCCGAGGCCGGAGACGCCGGTCTTGCGCCTGAAGCGGACGCTGAACTGCGTGCTCTGGCCCGTATTTTCGATTTGTCGGCAGAGGGGCCTGCCGCCGAACTGTGGCCCCGTATTCGCTCGCTGTTGACCAAGCAAATCCCTGCCTCGACCGCACAGGAAGACGTGATGACCCAAGAGCCGATGACCGTACTGGTGGTTGAGGATGATGCGGACGCCGCCACCGCCCTGACCGAGGCCCTGGATGATGCCGGCCATCGCGTGATCGGGCCATTCCACAATGCCGAGGCCGCCGAAGCGGCTACCGCGCTTCACCAGATTGATCTGGCCCTGCTGGACATCAATCTGTCGGGCGAGAAAACGGGTGTCGATCTGGCCAAGAGCCTCAAGGCGCATTGGGGTGTGCCGATTATCTTCGTTTCGGGCGACGTGGCACAGGCTGCCCGACATTCCGATATCGCCGCAGCCATGATCATCAAACCCTATTCCGCCAATGACGTTCTGGGTGCCATCAGCCGGATCGAAAAGGCGCGCTAGGGCTTTAGGTCTGGGCCGCAACGGTCGGCTGGTCGGAGGCTAACGCTTGGAAACCTTTATGCTGTTCCTGCTGGTCGGGATTTTGGCGCAGGCCGTCGATGGGGCGCTGGGCATGGCCTATGGCGTGATATCGTCGTCGGTGCTGCTGGCATTCGGTGTCCCGCCCGCCACGGCCTCGGCCAGTGTGCATGCCGCCGAGGTGTTCACCACCGCCGCCTCGGCAACCAGCCATGTCGCGCACAAGAACATCGAATGGCGGCTGTTCCTGCCGCTAACGATTGCGGGTGTGATCGGCGGGGTGCTCGGGGCCTATGTGCTGTCGGGCATCGAAGGCGACATCATCAAACCGTTCGTGGTCCTGTATCTGGCCGCTATCGGCATCTGGATTTTGTGGAAGGCCGGTCATGGTGTGAAGCCGCGCCGTCTTCCGCGCTGGGTCACCGCGCCCTTTGGTCTGGTGGGCGGTTTTCTAGACGCCATCGGCGGAGGTGGCTGGGGGCCGACGGTGACGTCGTCCATGATCGGCTCGGGCCAGGATCCCCGTCGCGCGATCGGTACCGTCAACACCGCCGAGTTCTTCCTGACCGTCGCCGTCTCGGCCACCTTTGTCTGGGCACTGGTCACCGGACACTGGGAAGAGGCCGGTGCCTTGGAAAACCACGCGGCGGCTGTGGGGGGTCTGGTTGTCGGCGGGTTGATCGCTGCCCCGTTTGCAGGGCTGATCGTCAAGCGGGTTCCGCGCAAGCTGCTGACCTATGCGGTCGGCATCTTGCTGATTGGGCTTGCGATCTTTCAGGGCGTGAACCTGATCCGGAGCTAAAAAAAAAGGGAGCCGGTGGCTCCCCTTTCTTATGCATCTGAGGATGCGACCTACTTTGGATAGGTTGCGACGAAACTAGGACGCTGTTCGATAGCCTCTCTGAAGGCCACGAGGTTCGGGTGCCCCGTCTTCCAGTCATAGTCGGGATGGCGGAAACCGATCCACGTCAGTGCGACACCGGCAGTGATGGTACCGATGTCGAACTGGTCGGCCGAAAGCGCTTCGGCTTCCAGCGCATCCAGAGCGCGGCCCATGTTGTTGGTCCAGCGATCGATCCACATGGCCGAGCGCTCGTTCTCGGGGCGGCGCTTTTCCAGCACCAGTTTGACGCCCATTTCCAACGCCTGGTTGCCGAGCGTCTCAAGACGCTTCACGCGCAGCCATTCAGCCGAACCCGAGGGCGGAAGCAGGTCATCGCCACCGCCCAGACGGTCGAGGTATTCGCAGATGACCGGACTGTCGGTCAGCGGTTGGCCGTCTTCGGCGATCAGGGTCGGGACCTGCACCACCGGATTGGTCGCCAGCAGTTCCGGCGCATTGGCATAGGGGTCAACCACCACCTCTTCGATCCGGTCGGACAGTCCCTTTTCGGTGGCCACGATACGGACCTTGCGGGCAAAGGGCGAAGGGGTGGTGATGTAGAGTTTCATAGGTCCACTCGGGCTGGATTAGCGCTGGGTCGGAGCAACACAGCGGTTGTCACGGAATAGCGCCCATTCCTCGCATTGGCGACCGTCATTGAACACGCATAC
The DNA here is from genome assembly GCF_054824005.1 of Brevundimonas sp. GN22. NCBI lineage: Bacteria > Pseudomonadati > Pseudomonadota > Alphaproteobacteria > Caulobacterales > Caulobacteraceae > Brevundimonas > Brevundimonas sp. GN22. The sequence goes on from NZ_JSYD01000070.1 coordinate 60,825, forward strand.
GCCATATTGACCGCCGTCCGACTGGGTACGAATCTCGGAGCGGCCACCGGATTCCTTGCAGTGGACCGAGGCGGGATTGGGCATGCCGATCATCTGCGGCTCGTCCTTCTCCTGCGGGGCACAGGCACCCAGCACGAGAAGCGGCAGGGCAACAAGCGGAGCGAGAGAAATGAGGCGCATGGCCGGACTCCTTAGGTCGTGGACAGTTCCGCGGCCTTGCGCGCCGCATCCAGTTCAGCGGCTTTCTCTTCAACCAGTTCCACGATGTGATCGATCATTCCGTCGTTCGCCTGCTTGTGGGCGATCTTGCCGTTCAGATAGACCATGCCCGAGCCTGCACCACCGCCGGTGAAGCCGACGTCGGTATAGAGGGCCTCGCCCGGACCGTTTACGACGCAGCCGATGACCGACAGCGACATGGGCGTAGCGATGTGGGCCAGCTTCTCTTCGAGGATGGCGACCGTCTCGATGACGTTGAAGCCCTGACGGGCGCAGCTGGGGCAGGCAATGATGTTCACGCCGCGGTGGCGAAGCCCCAGCGACTTGAGGATATCGAAGCCGACTTTGATCTCTTCAACCGGATCAGCAGCCAGCGACACGCGGATGGTGTCACCGATACCGGCCCACAGCATGGAGCCCATGCCGATAGCCGATTTGATCGTGCCAGTACGCAGCGGGCCTGCCTCGGTCACGCCAAGGTGCAGCGGGCAGTCGATAGCCTCGGCCAGTTGCTGATAGGCGGCGACCGTCAGGAACGGGTCCGATGCCTTTACCGAAATCTTGAACTCGTGGAAGTCGTTGTCCTGAAGGATGCGCGCGTGGTTCAGCGCGCTTTCCACCATGGCGTCGGGGCAAGGCTCGCCGTATTTCTCAAGCAGTTCACGCTCGAGCGAGCCGGCGTTCACGCCGATCCGCATCGAGCAGCCATTATCGCGCGCGGCCTTGATGACTTCCTTCACGCGATCAGACGAGCCGATATTGCCGGGGTTGATGCGCAGGCAGGCCGCACCGGCTTCGGCGGCTTCGATACCGCGTTTGTAGTGGAAGTGGATGTCCGCCACGAGCGGCACCTTGGCCGCCTTGGCGATGGTTTTGAAGGCCGCGGTGGATTCCACATCCGGGCACGAGACGCGCACGATATCGGCCCCCGCCTCTTCCAGTTCACGGATCTGGTTGATCGTGGCATTGGCGTCGGAGGTCGGGGTGTTGGTCATCGACTGGACGCTGATAGGGGCGTCACCACCGACAAGCACATTGCCGACGCGGATCTGGCGGCTCTTGCGGCGCTCGATGTGGCGCCACGGGCGGACGTGGGTATGGTCTGACATGTCTGCCGATACATAGGACGAGGCGAGCCCTAAGACTACGCCTCTGATACAAACTTTCCGTGTCGACCTTTGGCCTATTGGACCGCTGGCGGAACCGGAGCGGAGGTGGTGGAGGCAACTTGTGCCGCAGCCTGTGCCGCGAGTGCCGTGCGCGCGCGGGCTTCGGCCTCGGCAGCAGCGGCGGCACGGCTCTCGGCTTGGCGCCCCTGGGCCAGCGCTTGCGCGTTCAGACGCGACAGCGGTGTCTGGTTGTCCGGCAAGGCCTCTGCTAGCTCGCCGTTCAGATAGACCGAGAAGGCCGCCGGATCGGATACGTCGATCGTTGCCTGAACATTCATCGGTGCGCGCCAGCTGTCACCGGCGGCAAGTTGGCGGGCGAACAGGACACGACCATCGCCCTGACGGACGACAAGGGTGGCGGGCTTGGTCGCCTGCAGGGTGGTGATGGAGTTGGTCGCAGGCGCGCCATAAAGCGCTCCGCGGGGATTGAAGGCGGCCTGCACAGGCGGGGCCGGTGCAACGACCGCGGCCGCCGCGTCGGGATCGTCAGTCATCAGCTGATCTTCAAGACCGCGCGTAATGTAGAGCGGCGGAACCGTCTGGTCTGGCGGAGCCGCCTGCGGGCCGCCGAGCACCAGCACTTCATCCTCACCGCTCGGCTCGGTCGCCCAGGCCTTGGGAACGGAGGCGAGATCGGACGGGTGCGGAGGCTCGATGCGCGTCAGGCGTTGGAAGATGTTCCACGACACCACCGCCAGCCCCAGTGCGGCCACGACGGCCAAAATAGCGGGCGAGCGGCGACGCATCTCCTGAAAGGCTGCGCCGGTCGGGGCCTGAAGGGTGGCACCCGGTTCGGGGTTCTCGCGCTTGTAGTCTTCGACCGCTTCTAGCTCGTCGAGACCAAGCACCTGCGCATAAATGCGCACATAGCCCATGGTGAAGATGCGCGACGGCAGGCTGGACTGATCGCCCTGCTCGATCGCCTTCAGGAAGCGGGTGTGGACCCGCGTCTTGGTCGACAGATCGGCAAAGGACATCCCCGACGCCAGTCGCGCCGCACGCAGGCGCTCCCCGAGGGTCGAACCCTCTGGCGCACTATCGAACTGGGACGGCGCGGGCCGGTCCTGATCCATCAATCGGGGTATCCATCACGTGGCACAATCAATGTGCCGTCGTCTGTTCGCTTAAACGAGGCGGGCGAAGGGTTCAACGCCGTAAGGCGCTAGACCGCGAGGTTCAGCTTGCGAGCAAGCGTCTCCAGTTCGCCGCGCACACTGCTGGCCGAGGATGCGAGCAGCGGCTCGATTCCGCGACGCGCGGCCTTGAGGTCCGCCGACAGGATCATGCGCTTTACGGGGCCCACACCGCTCGCAGGAGCCGAAAGGCGGTTGAAGCCTAGCGCGATCAGGGCAAATGCCTCCAGCGGCTTGCCGGCCAGTTCGCCACAGATCGACACGGGGGTGTCGTGGTCCGAGCAGCGCTGGCGGATTTCGCGCAGCGCCCTCAGCGCCGGGGGCGACATCGGGTCATAGCGGTCGGCGACGCGCGGATTGGTCCGGTCTGCCGCGAACATGTACTGCATCAGGTCATTGGTGCCGATCGACACAAAGTCCGTCAGCGGCAGCAGGGCATCGAGGTGCCACAGCAGGCTTGGGCATTCGATCATCGCGCCCACGCGGATAGTGCGCGGCAGGTTGCGGCCACGGCGGCGAGCCCATTCGATCTCGCGGTCGACCAGATCGCGCGCGCGGCGGAACTCTTCCACCGCTGCGATCATCGGGAACATGACGCGCAGTTCGCGTCCGGCCGCGGCCGCCAGAAGCGCCCGAAGTTGCATCCGCAGCAGGGCGGGACGGTCCAGACCCAGACGGATGGCGCGGCGGCCCAGAGCAGGGTTTTCCTCCCGCTCGGGCTCCAGGTAGGGGAGGATTTTGTCGCCGCCGATATCCAGCGTGCGGAAAGTCACCTGACGTTCGCCCGCCGCATCCAGAACCAGCTTGTACAGGGCGGTCTGCGCGGTCAGGCGCGGCAGTTCGTCGGCCACCATGAACTGGAACTCGGTCCGGAACAGGCCGATGCCCTCGGCACCCGTCATGTCGAGGTTTTCCAGGTCAACCGCCAGACCGGCATTGGTCAGCAGGGTGATACGGGTGCCGTCCATAGTGATGGCAGGGGTGTCGCGAAGCTGATCGAACTCGGCGCGGCGCTGTTCGCGCACTCCCATCCGGCTCTGCACAGCCGTCAGCATATCAGGGCGCGGACGCAGGTAGGCTTCGCCCGTTTCGCCATCGACGATCAGTGGATCGCCTTCGGACAGTCGGTCACGCAGCCCCGCCAGGCGCCCTACGCAAGGGATCTGCAGGGCGCGCGCCACAATAGCGGCGTGTCCGGCAGGCGAACCCTCTTCCAGCAACAGGCCTTTCAGCTTGCTGCGCGGATATTCCAGCAGATCGGCAGGGCCGAGGTTACGCGCCACCAGAATGGCGTCGTCGGGCAGCTGGCGGTCATGCGGATCGTCGCCCATCAGGACGCGTAGCAGGCGGTTCGCCAAGTCTTCGAAATCGTGGAGACGCTCGCGGATGTAAGGGTCGCGGGCGCTGGCGAAACGGGCGCGGTGCTCGTTGCGGACACGGTCCACAGCCGCTTCGGCGGTCAGACCCGAACGCACGGCTTCTTCGAGCGAGCGGTTCCAGCCGCGGTCATCCGCGAACATTCGATAGGTTTCCAGCACCTCATAGGGGGTGCCGTTCAGCTTGCCCTGCCCGCCTTCCAGCAGAAGGTCGATGCCCGATTTGAGGTCGGCCAAGCCTTTACGCAGGCGCTGTTCCTCAATGACCGGATCATCGGCAAGCAGCTTGTCCGGCGGGACGGGTGCTTCGTGCAGGACGGCGCGGCCCACCGCGAGGCCTTCGGCGAACTTTTGGCCGGACAGTCTCTCGGGGCGGTGAGGAGCCAGTTCGACGTCGCGCAGTTCGGCTTCGGCCAGAAGGCCGCCGGATGCCACCGTTTCCGACAGCACCATGGCGATGTTCTGGATGTCCTCCAGTTCGTCCTCGTCATAGACGCGGGCGGCGCGGTTCTGGACGACCAGAACCCCGATGGCGCGACCACCGCGAAGCAGCGGAGCGCCGAGGAAGGCATTGAACGGGTCTTCGCCAGTTTCCGGACGATAGGAGAAGCTGGGATGTTCGGGGGCGTTTGACAGACTGACCGGCTGGGCCAGTCGGGCAACCTCGCCCACCAGACCTTCGCCGGGGCGAAGGCGGGTGTTGTGGACGGCCTCTGGGTTCAGACCCTCGGTCGCGAACAGTTCAAGCTCGCCAGAGGCCCGACGCAGATAGATGGAGCAAACCTCGGCGACCATGGAGCGGGCAATAATGCCCACCACCAGATCGAGGCGCTGCTGAGCACTGGCAACCGCAGCGCCGCCTGTACCACCGGCCAGAGCCTCGCGGATCTGGCGCAGGAGGTTGCGAGGCCCCCTTGTCGTCAATCCGCCGCTCTTGGCCATGGCCACTCCTATCGCTCCCCGAACGCCATGATGTCACATGGGTAGGGTGTTTGTCTCTGCCTAGAGGCTCTCCAGCCCATATGCGGTATGAAGGGCGCGCACGGCCAGTTCAGCGTAGGCCGATTCAATGAGAACGCTGATCTTGATTTCCGAGGTCGAGATGGCCTGGAATTTGATGCCCTTGTCCGCAAGCGCGCGGAACATGGTCTGGGCCACACCGGCGTGCGAGCGCATGCCCACGCCGATCACCGACACCTTGGCCACATCGTCATCGACGCGGATTTCCTCAAAGCCGATTTCCGACTTGAGCGAGGTCATCAGTTCGGCTGCGCGGGCGGCATCGCGCCGGCCCGTGGTGAAGGTCAGGTTGACTGCGCCTTCGGTGCGGGCCTGCGACTGGACGATCATGTCGACGTTCACGCTGGCCTCGGCCAGACGGGTGAAGACGTCGGCCGGAGCGTCGGTGCGGTCCGAAAGACCCAGAAGCGTGATCCGGGCTTCGTCCCGGCTCATGGTCACGCCGGAAACGATGCGCTTTTCCACGATTTCATCCTCGTCACAAATCAGTGTGCCGGCATCTTCCGGCAGAATTCCGTTTTCGTCAGGTTCGATAAAGCTGGAGAGCACGCGCACAGGAACCTGATTGTGCATGGCCATTTCGACCGATCGCGTCTGGAGAACCTTGGCCCCCAGCGACGCCATTTCCAGCATTTCTTCGTAGGACACCTTGGCCAGACGGCGCGCGCGGCTCTCGACACGCGGGTCGGTCGTATAGACGCCGTCCACATCGGTGTAGATGTCGCACGGGCAGTTCAGCGCGGCTGCCACCGCCACCGCAGAGGTGTCCGAGCCGCCGCGGCCCAGCGTGGTGATACGGCCATCGCGGGTCACACCCTGGAAGCCAGGAATGATGGCGATGTCGCCGGCATCCATGCTGGCGGCGAGGGCTTCGCTCGGGATTTCCTCGATGCGGGCGCGGGCATGGGCATCATCGGTGATGATCGGGATTTGCCATCCCATCCAGCTGCGCGCCTTGTGGCCCATATTGCGCAGCGTCAGAGCCAGCAGACCGGCAGTGACCTGTTCGCCCGAGGCGACGACAACATCATACTCGTCGTCCGACATTTGTCCTGCCGGATACAGTCCCGCAGCAGGCGCGCCTGCGCCATCCGTCCATGCGACCAGTTCATTGGTTTTACCGGCCATGGCGGACACCACCACAGCAACCTTTTTACCCTTCGCGGCCTCTGCCGCGACAATACGCGCGGCGCGGCGAATTCGCTCCAGATCGGCCATCGAAGTTCCACCGAACTTCATGACCAGACGGCTATAGTCCGTCTCTGGGATAGCCCCCGTCATACCGGTATCCAATTCTCATGCCCCGTGATCGGGGTCGTGTTGCACTTGCGTCGGGAAGAAAGGCAGTCCATCCCTTGGCTCATGTCCGCTTCTAACGACACCGGCGCCGAGCGCAAACCCCAAACCACGCAGGGTTTTACCGAAAACACGCAGGCCTCCGCGATAGAACGTGCCGAGGGGCCCAGTATCGACCCCGCCGATGTGGCACGTTTTTCCGCTCAGGCGGCAGAATGGTGGGACGCCAAGGGGCCTTTTGCGCCGCTTCACCGCTTTAATCCGGCGCGCCTTAAATTCGTGCGTGACCGCGTGGCGGACCATTACGGGCTGAACCCGAACACCCGCGCGCCCTTCGCCGGCATGACCCTGATCGATATCGGTTGCGGTGGTGGCCTGCTGGCCGAGCCGATGCGCCGCATGGGCTTTGACGTGACGGCGCTGGATGCATCGAGCGAGAATATCGGCACGGCTCGCGCCCACGCCGATCAAGTTGGATTGGACATCAACTATCGCGCCGCGACCGTCGAGCAGATCGTCGCCGAGGGTGCCGGACCGTTCGATGTCGTGCTGACGATGGAAGTGATTGAGCACGTCGCCGATCCGGGCGAGTTCATCCGTACCTGCTCGAAACTGGTCAAACCGGGCGGCATCCTGATTGTTGCTACCCTGAACCGGACGTTGAAGGGTTTGCTGCTGGGCAAGTTCGCGGCGGAGTACGTCCTGCGCTGGGTTCCGGCTGGAACTCACGACTGGCGCCAGTTCCTCAAGCCCGACGAAATCCGCGAGATGCTCAAGTCCGAGCCTCTGACAGTCACCGGACCGTTCGGACTGGAATACAACCCTCTGACCGACAAGTGGAAAGAGGGCGACGCCGACATCAACTATATGATGGTGGCGGTCAGGGAGGGGTAATCCCCTCCCCTTCAAGCCATTAGTGCTTGGTTTCGCGCAGCAGCGACAGGTCGTAACCCAGTTCGCGGGCGCGGTTGTAGAGCATCTGGCGCTGTTCCGTCGTGACATTGACCTGACGGCTCAGGATCCAGAGGTTGCGGCCCGACGGCTCGCCCACAATCGACCAGCTATAGTCGTCGGCGTGGTCCAGAACCCAGTAATCGCCAACGTAGAACGGGCCGAAGAACGATAGCTTCAGCTTGGTGTTGTTGCTGCCTTCGACAACCTTACCCTTGGCAGTCGCTTCACGATATTCGCCGTCGACAGAGTCCTGACGGCAGGCGTTGGTGACGCCAATCTGGCCGTCTTCCAGCAGGCGATATTCGGCTGTCACAGCTTCACAGCCTTTCTGATAGCCGAACTCGTAGCGTGCCAGCTCGTACCACTTGCCGAGATAGCGATCGAGATCGACGGCCTTGGCCGGCTCCGGAACGTTGGCGTTACCGGACGGGCCTTGGCGGGCGATGGTGGCGCAGGCCCCCAGAGCCAGAACTCCGGCAAGGGCAGCACCAACGAGAAGAAGTTTGAGGGGGGATTTGTTTTGCATGCAGTCCAAACTTCGCAAAGCTGGACAATGTTCCCTTATGCCAGCTCGCGTTCCATATACCAGGCATCATCGCCATAGCTGGCCAGCTTGGCCGCCATGCCTTCGGGGTTCATGACGCGAAAACCGTTCCGCTCCCAAAAGCCGGATGCGTTGTTTACGGCGACCAAGGACAAACGGTTGTATCCCGCAGCAAGAGATTGATCTGCCAGTGCCTCTACGACCGGGCGGGTATATCCCCCGCCGCGCAGGTCGGGATGGATTGCCAGATCGTGTAGGTAAATCCCCTCAGTCTGAACCGGCAGCGCCTCGATCTGCGTGTTGAGGGCGGGCGCGGCATAGCGTTGCCACGGATAGGCAACGAGATATCCAACCACCTTTCCGTCATCACCTGCCAAGGCGAAACAGCCCGACGGATTGAGCGCCAAACGGTTGGCAAAACAGGCAAGGTCCTCGGGGTGATCGGGGAATGATAATTGAGCCACCTCGACCACGCCATCCAGATCGGCCTCGGTCATGGCACGCCAGACCGGTTGGGTGGAGGTATCGTGGGGGACGGACATGAAGAGGCTCCTGAAGGAATAGCTGAACGCTCTATAGCGGCAAGAGATCGAAGGTGGGTTGGCCGCGCCAAAATGCCACCAGCGTTGACGTAAAGTAGCCGAACTGGCCGCCTTACTGCACCGTTTTCTAACGCTGTCAGTTGGCCTTTGACGGGTCCGGCACGTCGGGCAAGGGCATGCAGGGCACGCCGTCGTCCTTGAGTTTTTTGATGTCGGCGGGCGTGGCCTCGCCATAGATTTCGCGCTGCTCGCTGCGGCCTTCGTGGATGTCCAGGGCCTCGCGGGCAAAGGCATCGCCGACGTATTCGAAGTTTTCCTCGACATGGCTGCGGACCTCGCGGGCGGCCTGCATCATCATGGTCTGCATGGCTTTCATGGCGTCGGGCTTGAGGCCTTCGGTCTTCTTGGTGCCGGTGACGGCGGGGGCCATGATCTGTTTACGCACCTGACGCGAGGCGCAGAACGGGCATTCGACAAGGCCGCAGGCGGACTGGTCGTCATAGTCGGAAGACGAGGCGAACCACGCTTCGAAGCCGTGGTCCTGATCACAAACAAGCGCGTAGCGGATCATTGGGGCGAGACAAATGAACGGTCGTGCGTCAGCGCCGGAATAGCCTTGCGGGCGCGGTCCACGGCTGACAGGTCAAGCGTGGCGTGAAGCACTGCAGGGCGGTCGTGGTCAAGACGGGCAATGACCTCGCCCCACGGATCGACGACGAGGGAATGGCCCCAGGTCTTGCGGCCGTCTTCGTGCTCTCCGCCCTGTGCGGGGGCCAGAACGAAGCTGCCGGTCTCGATGGCGCGGGCGCGCAGAAGGACCTCCCAATGCGCCTCGCCCGTCGGGCGGGTGAAAGCGGCGGGAACGGTGATGATCTTGGCCCCGCCATGGGCCAGTGCGCGGTGCAGATAAGCAAAGCGAACGTCGTAGCAGATGGTCAGGCCCAGCCCGCCCCAAGGGGTGTGGGCCACAACCGCCTCGGCACCGGGGCGGATCACAGCGCTTTCGCGCCAGCGTTCGCCCGTATCCAGATCGACGTCAAAGACGTGCATCTTGTCGTAGCGCGCGGTGATCTGGCCGGTCGGGTCGATCAGCAGACTACGATTGGCGGCGCGGTCGTCATCGTCTGCACCCGAGCGGACAATGGCCGAGCCGATCAGAATCCAGACCTTAAGTTCTGCGGCCAGTTTTTTCAGGCCCGCAACGGCGACGTCAGAGCCTTCATCCGTGAGGGCTTGCTCGCGCAGGCCCTTCCTCTGTTCAAGGAAGTTGGTGCCCTCGGGCGTGAGGATCAGTTCGGCCCCTTTCAGGGCCGCCTGACGGATCATGGGCGTAATGTGTTCCAGCCCCTTGGCCGCCGTCGCAGGCGTGGTCGTCTGGATCAGAGCCACTTGGAGGCTGGAACTCATTTTGCGGCCCTTAAATCAGGCAGCCAGCAGCGGGTCGAGACCGCCCTTGGCGTCCAGAGCGTGGATGTCGTCGCAGCCGCCGATGTGCTGGTCGTTGATGAAGATTTGCGGGAAGGTGGCAGCGCCGTTCGAGCGCGCGACCATCTCGGCCTTCTTCTCCGGGTTGTTCGAGGCAACGATCTCGGTATAGGCAGCGCCCTTGCGATCCAGCAGCGACTTGGCGCGGATGCAATAGGGGCAACCCGGCTTGGTATAGATAACGACTTCAGCCACAGGTTTACTCCGTGCAGATAGGGGATGGGGACCGGAAGAACGTCCGGATCACCGGTTTGGTTGTCTATTTAGGGACTTCGCGCGCGCCATGCACCCCCGCAATAACAGCCAAATCCACAGCCAAGGCTCCCGCGTCCAGAAGAGCGCGGGCGCAGGCATCTGCTGTGGCCCCGGTCGTCAGCACATCATCGAGAAGAAGAACGCGCTTGCCGGCCACGCGTGACGCCTGTCGCGGGCTGACCCTAAAAGCGCCTTTGACGTTGAGGCGGCGTCCGCGAAGCGATCGCCCTCCTTGCGTCGCCGTGACACGGGTGCGCTTCAGGGTATCGGGCAGATAGACCAAGCCCCTCTGGCGCGCGAGCGGGCGGGCGATTTCGGCGCACTGGTTGAACCGGCGACGAAGCAGCCGCAGTGGGTGAAGCGGCACAGGAATGATCACATCGCAGTCGCGGATCAGCGGGTCTGCCGAACGACTGATCCAGCGGGCGAACAAAGCCGCATGGGATTGTTCGTCCCCGTGCTTCAACCCAAGGATCAGGCCGCGAGAATGTTCGTCATAGAGGCAGGCTGCGCGGGCTCTGGCAAAAATGTGCGGACGCTGCGTACAGACCAGACACCTCTGCCCCGCCTCCAGTTCATATTCGAACGGCAGGCCGCAGCCGTCACAGACGGGATCTTCCAAAAAGGTGATGCGACTGAAGGCTCCGGCGCTGAGACCCATGCCGGACCCGCCGGAAACGCCGTCCAAACTGGCGGGCGGCAGCACCAGATCGACCAAAGATCGACCCGCATTGCGCAGCTTAATCCCCCAAAGGCCTTTCCATTCGGCCCGCGAGCCGCCATTTACCCCCGACATGAGCGCCCCCTCTTCCGGTCCCCCGATTATTTTTGACGCCGCCCGACGTTCCCACCGTCTGGCGCGTGCGCAAAGCCTGTTCCCCAAGGCCGATTTCCTGCACCGCAGGGCCGCCGAAGATGCCGCCCATACGCTGTCGGCCATCCTGCGCGAGTTTGGGCGCGGCGTCGATCTGTCTCCGCATGGGGGCCTGTTGGCCGAAGCGCTGGAAGGCACGCCCGCGGAGGCCCGGATCGGCGCGATCGAAACGATGGGCAGCGTCGAGGAACGTGCCGCGCCCGGCGCGCAGCCATTGGGTCTGGACGACCAGTCGGTTGATCTGGTGGTCAATCTGTTCGGCTTGCACTGGGCCAATGATTTGCCCGGTGCACTGGCGCAAATCCGGCGGGCTCTGCGTCCGGACGGACTGTTCATCGGGAGCCTGTTCGGGGCCGCGACCCTCAAAGAACTGCGTAGTGTCCTGACCGATGCCGAACTTGAGGTACGCGGCGGAGCGCAGGCTCGGGTTTCGCCCTTTGCCGACGGATTTGACGGTGCCGCCTTGCTACAGCGTGCAGGCTTTGCGCTTCCGGTTTCGGACGTCGACCGCGTGACAGTACGCTATCGCGATCCGTTCAGCCTGATGCGAGACCTTCGCGCCATGGGCGAGACGAATGTTCTGGCGGGCGAGATCAAACCGCTGAACCGCGCCATTCTGGCCCGCGCGGCCGAGCTCTATATCGAGCGATATGCCGAGGACGACGGCCGTATTCCTGCGACGTTCGAGATGGTGCATCTGGCCGGATGGGCTCCGGACGACAGCCAGCAAAAACCGGCCAAGCGCGGCTCGGCCAAGATGCGGCTGGCCGACGCGCTCAATGTTCGCGAAGTGACGGGTAAAGAAGGCGGTTAATCGCCTTCGCCACCCTCGCTGCCACCGCTACCGCTGAGGGCTGCGGTGACCTTTTCCATCACATATTGCCACTTGGCCATAACGCCATCGCCGGTGGCCGCCAGTGCCGAGATGACGACCAGTGCGATCAGGCCGGCAATCAGGCCGTATTCGATCGCCGTCGCACCGCCTTCGTCGAGTGCGTAGTCCTTGATTGTCATCATCATTCTGCACCCCTCCGACAGTCGCCTGTCAGATCAAATCTCTAAGCCACGCCACGAGGGGTTCGTCCGCGGGCGGCATTGGATAGTCCAAAAGCTTGCCCGGTTTCACCCACGCCAGAGCACTGTGCTCCTTGGCGACCACGGTGCCCGACCACCTACGGCAAAGGTAGAGTGGCATCAGTAGGTGAAATTTTTCGTAACCGTGACTGGTAAACACGAAGGGAGCGAGACACGCCTCCTTCACGTCGATGCCAAGCTCTTCTTTCAGTTCGCGAATTAGGGCCTGCTCGGGCCGCTCACCGGGTTCGACCTTGCCGCCCGGAAACTCCCACAGGCCCGCCAGCTGTTTGCCTTCGGGGCGCTGGGCGATGAGGATGCGGCCATCCGTATCGATCAGCGCCACCGCGACCACGAGCACGGTGGGGACATTCCCCGAAGCGGCAGTATCGGTCACGAACGATAGTCCCCGTTAATCTCGATGTAGCGCTTGGTCAGATCGCAGGTCCAGACGGTGGCCGACGCACGACCCGAAGCGACGTGGACCGTGATGTCGATCTCGTCGTTCTTCATATAGGCGCTCATCACCTCTTCATTGTAGTCGGCCGCAGGTGCGCCATCGACAGCGGCGGTGTGGGGACCAAAGAAGATGGCGAGGCGGTCGCGGTCCACGGCTTCCTCGGTCTTGCCGACGGCCATGACGATACGGCCCCAGTTGGCGTCTTCACCCGCAATGGCGGTTTTCACCAGCGGGCTGTCGGCGATGGACTTGGCCAGTTTGCGGGCCGAGGCCGGAGAGGCGGCACCTTCGACGGTGACCTTGACGAACTTGGTTGCGCCCTCGCCGTCCTTCACCAGCTGGTGGGCGAGGTCGAGCATGACCTGTTCCAGAGCGCGCGAGAAATCCTTAAGGCGGCGGTCGCCGACGCGGCCGATGCGCGGCGCGCCCGAGGTGCCGGTCGCAAAGATCAGGGCCGTGTCATTGGTCGAGGTATCGCCATCGACCGTAACCGAGTTGAAGGTAGTGCGAACGTGCAGGTTCAGCAGCGCCTTCAGAACCGGAGGTGCGATATCGGCATCCGTCACGATAAAGGCCAGCATGGTCGCCATATCCGGCGCGATCATACCCGAGCCCTTGGCGATGCCCGAGATGCGTACCTTCACGCCCTCGATCTCGCACTCGGCGGTGGAGCCCTTGGGGAAGGTGTCGGTGGTCATGATGCCAGCACCGGCCTTGGCCCAGTTGTCGGCGCTCAGGCCCGCTTCGATTTCCGGCAGTTTGGCGGTGATCTTGGTATCGTCCAGCACCACGCCGATCACACCGGTCGAGGCCAGCATGACGTCGCGCTGGCGGCAGTCGAACTTCTTGGCGGCAGCCGCAGCGGTGGCCTTGGCGGCATCGGCACCGGCCTTGCCCGTGAAGGCATTGGCGCAACCGGCGTTGATCACCATCAGCTTGACGCCTTCGCCACCCTTGTCGGTGTCGAGTTGCTTCTTGCACCAGTCGACTGGAGCCGAACCAACCTTGTGGCGCGTAAACACGCCCGCGCAGTTGGCCCCGTCGGGGAAGTGGAACACCACCAGATCGTCGCGCTCGTGCTTGTAGAAGCCTGCGCGTGCCGTGGCGATTTCCACGCCGTTGATCGGCGGAAGCTCGGGGAACGGCACAGCCAGCGGCGAGATAATTAGACCCGGCTTTCCTGCCGCAGGCGTCGTGGTCTTGGCCGGTTGGGTCGCCCGCTTGATCACCGAGGTCAGCGGATCAAGTGCCTTCTCGATAGCGGATTCGATTTTTTGACCGGTCGAGACGGGCTTAACGGGGGGACGGCTCATGAAGCAGATCCAGACGATGCAGGCTTAGGGGAAGTGGAATTGGCGGGTGTAGAAGCAGTAGCAGCAGGCGGCGTTTGCGGCGCAGAACGCGGCGGGTCAATCTCGAATTCAACCTTGGCCTTGCCGCGAAGCTGCTCCAGCAGTTGTCGGACGCCCTCATAGGTCAGGTATCGGACGATGACGGGGCGGGCCTGCTCCAGTGTTGGCGGGGTTTCGGCGCGGCGGTCCTCGATGCGCAGAACCGCCCAGCGGCCATCAACGGCGACCGGACCAACCAGGGCTCCGGCGGGCTTGTCGGCAATGGCTGCGGCGTAGGCAGCGGGCAGCAGATCGGGTGTGGCATAGCCGAGATCTCCACCCAGGGCGCGCGAGGTCTCGTCGATGGAACGCTGGGCGGCGACGGCCTCAAAGGCTGTCCCCTGCCCCAGAAGCGCAACGACGGCATCGGCCTGTTCGCGGGTTTCGCTGAGGATCAGGCGCAGGCGGACTTCGTCGGACTGTTTGGCGCGGCGCTGTTGCTCCGCATACAGGCGCGCAACAGCCTGTTCGGACACGGCCTTGTTCACCACCGTCTCGACCAGCATATCGCCCAGAATGCGCTGGCGCACGGCTTCGAGACGGCGTTGGGCCGCCGGACTATTGTCCAGTCCACGACGTTCGGCTTCGCTGGCCAGAAGGCTCTGGTCGATGACCTCGTCGAGCACACGGCGGAAAAGCTCGGACGAAACATCCAAGGGCTCGCCTTCGCTGATCAGGCCTTGCGCTACCGCTTCGCGGCGAACATCCGAGGCCCAGATTTCATGTTTTTCGACACGGGCAACAACCCGATCGCCCGCGTCGGGATGGGCTGTATCGGGATTGTCCCCACACGCCGCCAGCACCAGACCCATGCCCAGTACAAACCCGGCCGCCGTGATGCGGGCGCGGCTCAACGATCTGGAAGTCTTGGACAATATCACGAAGGACGGGTGCGAATTAGGCATCGGGCACTCCCGTATCGGGGTGGACAACAGCCGCAGAGGCTGCGGGCGACGACAGCCTGTGCGCGTGCAGCAAACACTGCTCGCGTTGACAGGCCCTAGGTGGGTGCTTAAGTCCAGCCTTCGCCCAAGTCGAGGGGTTTCCGATTGGATGGGTGAGCCTTTGGTCGCGTGCCGTGAGTGCGCAGGTCCGGGTTCCACCAGTCACTACCCCCGATTAGGCGTGAGCTATCATTTCTCTGAGCCTTAAAACGCTCGCCCGTTTCGGATCGCCCATGCTCGGCTTTGCCAAGAAATTCTTCGGTTCCTCCAATGACCGCAAGGTCAAGACCTTCATGGCCGAGGTGCAGAAAATCAATGCACTAGAGCCTAAGTTCGAGGCACTGTCCGACGACGAACTGCGCATGATGACGCAGACGTTCCGTGACCGGATCGAAGGCGGCGAGAAGCTGGACAAACTCCTGCCGGAAGCCTTCGCCGTTGCCCGCGAAGCCTCCAAGCGCGTTCTGGGCCAGCGCCAGTATGACGTGCAGCTGACCGGCGGTATGATCCTGCATGAAGGCGGTATTGCCGAAATGCGTACCGGCGAGGGCAAGACCCTTGTGGCTGTGGCACCGGTTTACCTGAATGCGCTTCTGGGCAAGGGCGTCCACGTCGTGACCGTGAACGACTATCTGGCCCGCCGCGACGCCGAGACGATGGGCAAGGTCTATCGCTTCCTCGGTCTCGAAGTCGGCGTGATCGTCAATGGCTTGAGCCAGGGCCAGCGCCAGATGGCCTACAATGCCGACATCACCTACGGCACCAACAACGAATTCGGCTTTGACTATCTGCGCGACAACCTCGTGTACGACCGTCGCGAGATGGTGCAGCGTCCGCACCACTTCGCCATCGTCGACGAAGTTGACTCGATCCTGATCGACGAAGCCCGTACCCCGCTGATCATCTCGGGCCCGACCGAAGACCGTTCGGACTTCTACAAGATCGTCGACGTTCTGGTGAAGGAACTGGTCAAGGACAAGGAAACCTTCGACCTCGACGAGAAGCAGCGTCAGGCGCTTCTGACCGAGCTGGGCTCGGAGCGCATCGAAGACATGCTGCGTGAAGCCGGTCACCTCGTGGACGGTACCGAGGACCTGTACGATCCGCTGAACGTCTCGCTCGTTCACCACGTGAACCAGGCCCTGCGCGCCAACACCCTGTATCAGCGCGACAAGGACTACATCATCAAGGACGACGAGGTTGTCCTGATCGATGAATACACCGGTCGTATGATGACCGGCCGCCGTCTGTCCGAAGGCCTGCACCAGGCGCTGGAAGCCAAGGAAGACGTCAAGATCCAGCCCGAGAACCAGACGCTGGCCTCGGTGACGATCCAGAACTATTTCCGCCTCTACGAAAAGCTGTCGGGTATGACCGGTACGGCTTCGACCGAGGCACAGGAGTTCATGGACATCTACAAGATGGACGTCCTTGAAGTTCCGACCAACCGTCCGATCCAGCGTAAGGATTACGACGACGAGGTATACCGCACGTTCAAGGAAAAGAACGTCGCCATCGTCAAGCAGATCGCCGAGTGCCACGTAAAGGGTCAGCCGATCCTCGTCGGCACCGTGTCGATCGAAAAGTCCGAAGAGCTGTCGGAACTGCTCAAGACCTACGAGTACAAGGTCGAGCTGAGCCGCGAGCTGAAGCCTGAATACAAGGGACGCGAGAAGGAAGCCCAGAAGGTCGGTGATGAGGCCTACAACATCACCTACAAGACCGGTCGCGGCATCCCGCACAACGTCCTGAACGCACGCCAGCACGAACAGGAAGCCTTCATCGTTGCCGAAGCCGGTCTGCCGGGTGCTGTAACGATCGCCACCAACATGGCCGGTCGCGGTACCGACATCCAGCTGGGCGGCAACATCGAAATGCGCATGCAGCGCTGGCTGCAGGAACAGCGCAACATGGCCGCTGTGGTCACGCCGGAACAGACGGCGGCCAAGGAAGCCGAGATCAAGGCCGAAATCGCCGTCGCCAAGGAAAAGGCTCTGGCCGCTGGCGGTCTGTTTGTTCTGGGTACCGAGCGTCACGAAAGCCGCCGTATCGATAACCAGCTGCGCGGTCGTACCGGTCGTCAGGGTGACCCGGGTACCTCGAAATTCTACCTGTCGTGCGAAGACGACCTGCTGCGTATCTTCGCCGGTGACCGTCTGGACGCCATCATGAAGTCGTTCGGCGTGGCCGAGGGCGAGGCTATCAGCCACCCGTGGCTGAACCGCGCCGTCGAGACCGCGCAGAAGCGCGTCGAAGCCCGCAACTACGACATGCGCAAGAACGTGCTGAAGTACGACGACGTCGTGAACGACCAGCGCAAGGCCGTGTTCGAGCAGCGTCAGGAATTCATGGATTCCAACGACCTGTCCGAACTGGTCGCCGACTTCCGTCAGGACGTCATCAGCGATCTGGTCGAGCGCTACATGCCGCCCAAGGCCTATGCCGAGCAGTGGGACATTGAAGGTCTGGACGAGAAGGTGAAATACACCCTCGGCCTCGACCTGCCGCTGCGTGAGTGGGCCGCCGAAGAAGGCGTGTCGAACGAAGAGTTCGAAGAGCGCCTGAACGCCGCTGCCAACGCCCACGCCGCAGAGCGCGAAGAGATGATCGGTGTCGAACAGACCCGCAATCTCGAGAAGCAGTTCATGCTGCAAATGATCGACATGCAGTGGCGCGAGCACCTTGTGCACCTCGACCATCTGCGCGGCGTCATCGGCCTGCGTGGCTATGGCCAGCGTGACCCGCTGAACGAATACAAGACCGAGGCTTTCAACCTGTTTGAGAACCTGCTGCACGACCTGCGTCACAACGTGACCCGCTGGTTGATGACGGTCGAGTTCCGCTTCCAGCCGCCGCCGGAAATGGAAATGCCGGAGTTCCAGGAAATCCACCTCGCACCGGGAACGGGCGAGAACCAGATGGCCGATCCGGCCGCGCAGAACCCTGAAGGTATGCTGCAGGGTGATGACCGCTCCAAGCTGCCGGTCGAGGCTCTGCCGGAAGGTTGGGAACGCACCAACCGTAACGGCGACTGCCCGTGCGGATCGGGCCGCAAGTTCAAACACTGCCACGGTAGTT
This sequence comes from Brevundimonas sp. GN22, assembly GCF_054824005.1. Classification (NCBI taxonomy): domain Bacteria; kingdom Pseudomonadati; phylum Pseudomonadota; class Alphaproteobacteria; order Caulobacterales; family Caulobacteraceae; genus Brevundimonas; species Brevundimonas sp. GN22. Next base: position 78,639 of record NZ_JSYD01000070.1, read on the forward strand.
TGGTGTGAGCAGGGCGGGCATTTGGCCCGCCGCCGCTAAGCTCGCCCTCGCGCAGGCTCTCGGCTTGAGCGGCAGAAATCACTAAAAAGTTCAGGGGTGGGAGCTGTGGCTTCCACCCCTTTTCTTTTGGGTCTTTCCCGTATCTCTGTAAGGTGGGGCCATGTTGAAGCACCGTTTTACCCGCGCTCTTTCGCTTGATCCGCAACGGCTGCATTTCGCGGCGCACAGCCACCATCTTTGGCCGGATGTTACCTTCGATGCCCAGGTGAGGGCCTGGGCCGAGGCCAACCATTATGCCGACCGCAAATGGGACCTGATCTTCGCAGAAGTCATTCCGGCGGCGCAGGGGCATGTGGCAAGGCAGTTGGGACTGTCATCCCCCGATAGTGTCGTCTTCACGTCCAACACCCATGACCTGCTGTTGCGCGTCGTCTCGGCCGTTGAAAAGAAGCCGGTGCGCATCCTGTCGACGGACGGCGAGTTTCATTCCTTCCGCCGTCAGGCCGAGCGCTGGGAGGAAGCGGGAGACGTTGTCGTTACACGCATCCCCCTGGCCCCCATCGAGACCTTCGAAGACCGCTTCTTGCAAGCTGCGCAGGCGGGCGGGCACGACCTGATTTTCGTCAGTCAGGTCTTCTTCCGCACGGGTCAGTTGAGCGGCGGTATGGAGGCGCTGGCCGCGCTATCACAGCCTGCGGGCCCTTGGGTGGTCATCGACGGCTATCATGGCTTCATGGCGACGCCGACAGACCTGTCGCCCATCGAAGACCGCGTCTTCTATCTGGCGGGCGGGTATAAATATGCGATGGCTGGCGAAGGGGCCTGCTTCCTGCATGCTCCGCCGGGGTTCGGGCCGCGTCCCGCGGTCACGGGCTGGTTCGCGGAGTTCGGTGAACTGGAAGGGCCCGCGGGCGGTGTCGGCTATCGCACCGATGGCGGCCGCTTCTGGGGTGCCACCTTTGATGTCAGTGCGCTTTACCGGTTCAATGCCGTGCAGGACATGCTGTCCGAGGAAGGCGTTTCGGTGACCGACATGGCCGCGCATTCACGCGGACTGATGCAAACGTTCCAGACGGCCTTGCAAGATGCCGACGATACGATCTGGGCCGAGGCCGAGTGGCTGAACCCTGTAGATGGCGACGGGCCGCGCGCCAGATTCCTCGCCATTCGTCATCCCAAGGCTGCCGACATTCGCGCCCGATTGATCGAGCACCATGTCATCACCGACGTGCGCGACGATGTGATCCGCTTCGGGTTCGGCCCCTATCAGGACGAAGGCGACGTCAAGCGGCTGATCGACATCTGCGGTACGATCTAGGCCCTAATAGAAGAGCGACTCCGCATCCTTCTCGGCCTTGGGCGGGGCCGTATTCAGCTCGCGCGGCGCGGGCCTCGGCCTCGTCGCTTGCGGACGTGTCGCTTGGGGGCGAGGTGCGGCCGCTGGACGTTCGCTTCGAGACTGTACGGTTTCGGAACTGATGCCCGCGCCGACGTCCCCCGGTAGCAGAGGCGAAGGCGTGCGGTATTCACTGCCTTCGCTGTTCTCTGACTGTTCCGGCCATTCGACACGCGGATCCTCGCTGTAGTTCAGGCGAGGATAGCGGTCGTCGAAATCATCGGCTTCGTCGGGGCGCGCGTCATCGTAGGCAGGCGCTGGCTCAGGCGATGGAGCCAGCGGGCGAGCCATTCCCTCGCCAGTGAGCCGCAAGGCATAGCGCGCTTCATTGACGGCGGCAGGACGCTGGCACAGGCACGCTGCAAGCTGGTTCGCTCCGTCGCGCCAAATAATCAGGGGGAAGCGGTCGTCCTTGGCCCCGTGGCCGACCCGCTCCATCAGGGTTCGGGACAAGGCCGCAGCTTCTGCGCGCACGGCGAGGCGTCGAGGCGATACGGCGACGGGCTCTATGCCAATGGCGGTCCAGTGCTCCGCGCGCATCGACATCCACTCGGCCAGAAGGTCGATATTTTGGGTGAGCCACAACTCGGCCACGGTCGCATCCTCGGCAGCACCGCCATGCCCGGACGGGACCATAATGACGCGAACCTCGCGGCCTTGCTCGGCCAGTTCTATCGCGTCGTTGAGCAGCCATTCTTCCAGACGGGGCGCGGAACGCGGAGCGATGACATAAACGGGGCGCTCACCCCTGTTCAGCGAAATATAGGGAGCCGATGCCAGCAGGGCTTCGAGCGGAGCTGGATCATTGACGACGTGCAGGGGTTGGTTGCGCGCCGAAAGGCTCCACCATCCCATAATACCGACGCCCGCCAGCAACAGTCCCAGGCCAACACCCGCGATCACTGCGGCAGCGATCTTCCTGTTCGCGCTCTTACCGGCCAAGTTCGGCCACCAGATCCGTCACAGCCCTGCGCACAGCATCCGGATGCGTCATGGGGAACAGGTGCCCTCCCCCTTCGACGGTGGAAATCTTTAGATCCCGTCCGGCGCTAGGCCGGATGGTCCCGCATAGGCTGCCATGCTCGGCGCGCAGAATACGGACCGGCCCGCTATACTGTCGAAGAGCGCGCCACGGATTGTGGGCTTGCGACGAATAGTTGGACGCTTCCCATTGCGGCGAGCATGCCAGTTTCACGCCATCTGCCGTCTCAAGCAGGCCATCGGCCAGATAGTCGCGAAGAACTTCGTCGGGCCATCCCTTGAAGGCCCCGCGCCCCTTCCAGGACGCAAACGCCTGATCACGGGTCTCGAAAACCGAACGCCGACGCAGGGTGGATTTGACGATCGAACTTTGTGCGACGACGCGGTCCAGAACCGGTAGCTGGAAAGCCGCCACGGTGGGCTTGGGCCAGATGACCGGATCGAGCAGCAAAAGTCCTTTGACGCGATCCGGTACCTGAGCGGCGGCCAAGAGGCTGCTGGTACCCCCGATGGAATGGCCGCCTAGCAAAAGCGACGGACTGTCGGTCGCCTCGATCAGGCTGATCAGATCATCGCGGTGATCGTGCCAGTTGCGCCGCCCCATAGTCTGGGGTGGCAGGTTCGAGCGCCCGTGCCCGCGAAGATCGGGGGCCCAGATGCGAAACTGTTTGGCGAGTGGCAGCAAAAGCTGCCGATACGTCATGGCGTTAAAGCCATTGGCGTGGGCAAACACCATGTCAACCGGACGATGGCCCGGACCGAAATCCAGCACCGCCATATCGCCTTCGCCCCATCGGTTGCGGATGGGGACTGTCAAACGCCGCGGCTGGGCGGCATCGCTACCGTCCATCAAGCCGACACCTGACAGTGAGCGCATTTGCCGTGGCCCTCGATCGTGGTGTGCTGGATGTCATAGCCGGCCGCCTTGGCCGCCGCGCCGAGACCAAGTTCGCTCAACGGAACAGCCACTTCAGCGGTCGAGCCGCAGCAATCGCAGATAAGGAAGGCCGCCGCATGGGCGCGTACATCATCTCCGTGCGCGGAGCAGGCCACATAGGCGCTGATGGAAGCAATGCGATGCACCGCCCCGCGTCGCTCCAGAAACTCCAGCGCGCGATAGACGGTCGGGGGCTTGGCCGCCTCTCCGTTTGCACCGAAACGCGCAATCAGATCATAGGCTTTGACCGGCTCGCCTGCGGTCAGCAGCAGTTCGAGAACGCGGCGACGCGGAGCCGTCATCCGCTCGCCCTCCGAGACGCATGACGCCTCGACACCATCCAGAATGCGCTCGACCTCGCCCGCGGAGCGGGCCTTGTCGAGGTGGTCGTGATCACAGGGCGAGTTCATGACACAGAGCTAAGGTTTCCGACGGCTCGTCGCAACCTGATTGACGTCCGGGACTAGGCGTCAGCACGAAATCGTGGTTCACAAATACCCTTGCTCGTTTGCCGTTCACCTCACGTTGGGCTAGAACGCGCCTCCTTTCTGTCCAGAAGATCAAAAGTTTCTATGACCGACACCACTGCTCAAGACGCTGGCAACCTGGCCGGCAACGTTCTCTTCTACTCGCAACCCGAGCCGCTGTCGGTGGAAGCCCACGGCAAGCTGGGCGTGACCTCGGTTGAAAAGCCGTACGCCTTCGTCGGCCAGACCAACATCGTTCCGGTGACGGTAACGGAGTTCGCTCCGGCGGCTCTGTCGTACCCGGTCATCTTCGTGGGCGAGACCAAGCAACCGGTCGTCGCCATGGGCCTGAACGCCAACGACAACCTGTTCGTGACCGACGGTGAATTCCGTGCGGACGCCTACATCCCGGCCTACGCCCGTCGTTATCCGTTCGTCTTCGCCAACGATGACGTGCAGCAGCGCCTGATCCTGTGCATCGACCGTGCTGCACCGTACTTCGTTGAAGGTGGCGACACCCCGCTGTTCGAAGGCAATGAGCCGAGCGCCTACGTCAAGAACGCGATGGAGTTCTGCAACAACTTCGAACAAGAGCGCCTGCGCACCGAGTCGTTCGTCAAGCTGCTGACCGAACTCGACCTGTTCGAAGTGCGTGAAGCCACCTTCACCCCGCGCAACGCCGACGGCAGCCTGGGCACCGTCCAGAAGCTGGCCGAGTACTTCGCCGTCTCGGAAGACAAGCTGAAGAAACTGCCGGCCAAGAAGCTGGTTGAACTTCGCGACAACGGCGCACTGGGCCAGATCTACGCCCACCTCGTTTCGCTGGCTGGCTGGGATCGTTTGATCGCCATGGCTCTGACCCGCGCGAACGCAGCGCCTGCCAACGCCTAATCGACGCTCGCCTCTGAATGAAGAACGCCCCGCAGACAGACTGCTGGGCGTTTTTTATTGTCGCGATACCAGTGCCCGCGTCAGGCAGGAAAAAACCAGCCGTCCCGCCTCGTCCAACAGATCCTGCTGGGAGATGACCACGCCCTTGGAATCGCCTACCGGATCCTTGCCCATGATGGTCACCCGACCGCGCAGCAGTTCGCCCACCGGCGGGTTGCGCATGAAGCGGACACCATCGACGGCCAGAAGCTTGAAGCCCGACCAGCGCGAGCACACATCCTGACTGAGGCGGCACCACAGGGCATACACCATGGGATCCGGTGCGCCGTAGCCTTCGTCCCAACCCGGCAGGAAACGCTCGACAAAGACCTTTAACGACGCCTCGTCCACAGCCACGACGCCGGTACCCAGCACCTGACCGATTTCGATCTGTTCAAAAGTCACGTTCAGCAGATCGCCCATAACATCACCCTCCAGCGAAGGCCCATGTTGCCCCGCTACCCGCCCCTGTCGAGCGCAAAAAGAAAGGGCGGCCCTAAGGCCGCCCGAAGTCGCATCATCGAGAAATGAGGTGCGTACCACCGGACGGGAACTCACATTCACGTCCGCCAGCACGCAACATCACAACGTTATCGGATAATCGTCGGTTCCGTCGATGAAAATCAGCTGCGTTGTGCCGGATGGAAGAACAGGGCCTGGCTGATAGCGGCCTTTACGGTTTCCGGCTGGAACGGCTTGGTGATGAGGAAGGTCGGTTCGGGGCGTTCGCCCGTCAGCAGACGCTCCGGGAAGGCCGTGATGAAGATCACAGGCACGTCCAGACTTTGCAGGATTTCCTTTACCGCATCGATGCCCGACGAACCGTCGGCCAGCTGGATGTCGGCCAGAACCAGACCCGGACGGTGCTGACGAACGGCCTCGACGGCTTCGGTATGGGTTGCCGCCGTGCCAGTGACGCGGTGACCCAGTTCGCGGACCAGGCTTTCGATGTCGGCAGCGATGATGGCTTCGTCTTCGATAATGAGGACGTCGGTCGCCAGTTCGGCATCGATGTCGGCTTGAGCCTGAGAAATCAGACGCTCGACAGCCGAGACATCGATATCCAGAATCTGGGCCGCCTCGGACGGCGTGAAGCCTTCC